>NZ_JAAGPG010000800.1:0-2831 GCF_017104665.1 Burkholderia sp. Se-20378
TGCAGGGCCGCGCGGATCAGCGCTTCAAGTTCGCGGGCAACCTGATCAGCACCGAGCTGCTGGCGCAGCGGCTGGCGGCGTGCGTCGGCCGGCCGCTCGATTGCCAGTTTCGCCTGGACGCCGACGCGCACGGGCGCGACTGCCTGACGGTCGCGCTGGACCTGGGCGACGACGAGCTCGCCCCGCTCGCGTCACGGCTGACGGATGCGCTGCTGGAGGTCGAGGACGTGCGCGAATGCCTCGACAAGGGCGAAGGTCGCCTCGACGTGCTCGGTCGCGACGCATTGCGCTTCTCTGCGCGCCAGAAGCTGCCGCGCCTGATCGACGAGAGGCACGCCCATGTCTGACGATCGCGCCGCCGTCGCGCCTGCCCCGCCCGCCGCGTCCTCCGCGCGCACGCCGTCCGCCACAGCTGCGACGTTGGCCTCGACGCACGCGTCGCGGGCCGACCGTATGCGACAGTTCGCGGCCGAGGTGCGCGCGACCTGGCTGATGCTCTATCCGATGGTGCTGTCGTCGATTTTCGGCTACTGCATGACGCTGTTCGACTATCGCTGGATTCGCGACCTGCCGGCGGAGGACATGGCGCTGCTCGCGCTCGTCAACGGCAGCGTCGCGACGTTCCTGTTCCTGCTCGGCAAGAGCTTCGAGGAGTCGTTCGTCGCGGTGTTCGCCAAGGCGCCCCGCGAGGAACAGGGCCGGCTGTTCGTGCAGAGCCTGGTGTTCGCGGGCGCGATCGGCGCGCTGGTCGTGCTGGTGCTGATCGCCACGCGGGCGCCGCTGATGACGTTCATTTCCGGCGGCCAGTTCCACGGCGAGCGCATGTTCGGCTATTACGCGCTCGTGATCGGCAGCTTTCCGCTCACGCTGCTCAGCACCGCGCTTTCCGCGGCGATGCGCACGTACGGCGACACCAAGTCGCCTGCCCGAATCAGCATCGCATGCGGCGTGGTCAACAACATCCTCGATCCGCTGCTCGTGTTCGGGCTGTTCGGCCAGCATCCGTCGCTGCAGCTGTTCGGCCTCGCGCTGACCTCGTGGATCACCAAGAGCCTGTATCTCGGCTGGTGCGTCCGGTGTATCCGCCCGCGGCTGCGCCGCGAGCAGGTCGTGCTGCCGCGCCCCGGCGTGGAATGGCCGACGCAGCGACGGCTGCTGCGCATCTTCCTGCCTTCGGCCGCGCTCGAGGCGCTGACCTTTCTCGCGAATACGGCTGTCTATTCGCTGATCGCCCGCTACGGCGTGCGCGCGATCGGCGGGTACGGCATCGGCTTCGAATTGATGACGATCGGATTCATCCTCATCAAGGGCCTGAGCATGGTGTTCATGATCCGGATCGGTCATCTGGTGCGCAGCCGGGCGCCGTCCCGGGCGGCACTGCAGTCGGTGATGCTGCTGGGCGTGCTGTTCACCGCGGCGATCAGCATCGCGTTCTTCCTGCTGCGCGCGCTCGCGCTGCGCTTTCTCGCGTCCGACGCAGGCGTGATCGCGGTCGCGACCGCGCTGCTCGACTACGTGCCGCTGTTCGTCTTCAGCTATCTGCTGACGAACCTCGTGACGGGCTGCTTCCAGATTCTCGAACGCCCGGCGCGCGCGATGGCGCTCGGGTTGTTCTTTTCCTGGATCGTCACGCCGGGCGCGATCTACCTCGGCGTCACGCACCATCTCGCGCTCACGCAACTGTTCGCGCTGCTCGCGGGCGTGAGCGTCGTGCGCCAGGCCGTGTACCTGACGATTTTCCTGCGGCTCATGCGCAGGCTCGGCGCCGCGCCGTCCGCACCCCCGGCCGGCGTGCGCGCCGCGGCCGGATGATGCCACGACCGTTGTACCCCTAGACCTCACGACTGGAGACCTGCATGCGTACCAATACCCCCGCCGAAGTCAACGCCGACACCTACGATCACTACGTCGACACGTTCACGCTCGAATGGAACCGCAATCTGGTGCAGCGCGTCGAGCACGAGCTCGCGCAGCGGCGCATCGCGTCGGGCCGGTTGCTCGATGTCGGCACCGGTACCGCGCGGACGCTGATCGAGCTGGCCCGCGTCCCGTCGCTCGCACCGCTGGGCTTCGTCGGGGTCGACTACTACGACGACATGGTGCAGCGCGCCGAACAGAACGTGCGCGCGGAAGGGCTCGAAGGGCGCATCGACATCCGCGCGGGCGACGTCCACGCGCTGCCGTTCGACGACGGGACGTTCGTCGCGGTGATCGGCCGTTCGGTCGTGCATCACTGGGCCGACCCGGTCGGCGCGTACCGGGAGATCTTCCGCACGCTGGCGCCCGGTGGCTTCGCGCTGATTCACGAACCCTGCAGCGATCCGGCGCCGGAGGCGCTGGCGTTCTTCAACGAGCGCCGCGCGGCCGCAGGCGTTCATCCGGTCCATCTCGACGGCAAGTTCACGGTCGCGGAGTCGGTCGGGCACCTGCACGAAGCCGGCATCGGCGAGCACGCCAGCGTATCGAAGGGATCGGGGATGCTCGCGATCGGCTTCGAGGTGCTGATCGCGAAACCGGCGCAGCAGTAAGCGGGGCATCGCCGATGCGAACCGCTCACGACCTGCCGGCGCCGGACGCCGCCCGTCCGCGCGCCGCACGCGACGAAAGCGAGATCGATGCGGTCTCGATCTCGCCCGACCGGCTTTCCGTACGCGGCGTCGATCTGCTGCAGCTGATCGAGTCCGTCGATTTCACGGCCGCGATCCTGCATGTGCTCGCGGGCCGGATGCCGGACGCGGGCGACGTGCGCGCACTCGATCGCGCACTGGCGGCGCGGCTTGCCGACGACGGGCCGCCCGCCGACGGCCTGCCCGCCGCGCCACTCGGAACGG
>NZ_JAAGPG010000801.1:0-237 GCF_017104665.1 Burkholderia sp. Se-20378
GTGGTGGCGAGGCGTGGGAGTGCGTGGGCGTGGGGGCTGGGGAGAGTGTGTAGGTGGGCGGTGACAGGGGGACGGGGGTCTGGGGAGTTCGGTGGCGCATGGCGGCGTGGTCGCGGGGGTGTGGGTGGGGGCTGGGGCGTGGGGCGTTCAGGGGCTTAAGCGGCGTTCGGTGTGGTTGCGTGTTATGTCGGTCGGCCGGGTCTTGTGGTCAGATGGTGTTTTTTTTTTTTTTTTTTT
>NZ_JAAGPG010000802.1:0-2278 GCF_017104665.1 Burkholderia sp. Se-20378
TCGCGTCGCGGCTCGTCGCGTTCCTCGCGACGTGGTTCGCGCAGCCGGCATGGGATGCTGCGTGGGCATGACGGCGGGCGGGTGCCCGTGCCGAAAGAAAAAAGGGCCTCGCATGCGAGGCCCGTCAAAGGTCGGAGAAGCCGGTACGCCGGCCGGCAGCCGCGGGCTGCGCGGCACCGGCCGGATGCGCACCGTTACTGCGTCACTACCTTGCGCGGCTTGAAGATGCCCTGGTATTGCAGTGCCGGGCGTTCCTTCGTCACCGGCTCGATGCCGCCGAAGGTCGGCGTCTGGCGCAGCTTCATCGCGGCCGGCGAAGCGACCGAGCCGATCGACGTCGAGCGCGACGCCGGCGCGAGGTTGTTCGCGACGAGCAGTGCGGCTTCGCTCTTCAGGTTCGCGAGCAGGACCGGATCGGTCGAGCCGTTGACCTGCGTGAGCAGCCCGCTCCAGGCCGCGTCGCTGTAGTTCACGACGTAGTAGTCGAGCCCGCTCGGGTCGGCGACCACGCCCGTGCAGCCGTCGACACGCGTTTGCGTCTGCGTATCCTTCAGCGCGAGCGTCGTGCGTTTCGCGAGACCCTGGCCGTACGCGAGCGTGATCGGCACCGTCCATTGCAGGCCCGGATACGCGTTCTTGTTCGGGAACGGCTGCTGCTTCAGCGTGATGACGGTCTGGTTCTTCGTCAGGTCGCACTGCGTGTCGAGCGAGATCAGCGGCACCCCGGTCTGACGGACGTAGCTGTCGCCGATCGCGCCGATCGCCTGGCCGCTTTCCTTCGACAGCGCATCCCACAGGCGCTTCGGCGTGCCGTTGCCGAACGAGTAGTCGACCAGGTACTGTTGCAGACCCTTGCGCAGCGTCTGTTCGCCGAGATAGTTCTCGAGCGTCTTCAGCACGTGGCCGCCCTTGTCGTACGTGAACGCGCTGGCGCTCAGCACGAAGTCGTTCGACGCCCAGCCGTTGAAGTTCGGTGCGACCGGGAACGCGTTCGGGCCGATGTCACGACTGATCACGCGGTACTTGTTCTTCACCTGGTCGAGCCAGCTGAACTCGTTGGGGAAGAACTGGATCGTCGTCTTCGTTTCGAAGAACGTCGCGAACGACTCGTTGAGCCACACGTTGTCCCACCAGTCGGTCGTGACGAGATCGCCGAACCACTGGTGCGCGACTTCGTGCGTCAGCACCTCGTTGCCGTAGTGCGACATCGGCTGGCCCGGCTGCGGCAGGATGTCGTCGGCGAACTCGAGGATCGCCCCCCAGTTCTCCATCCCGCCGAAGTTCAGGTCCTTCTGCTCCTTGAACGCGTCGTTCGCGGCCACCGTATCGAACTTCGTCAGCGGCAGGGCGATGCCCGTGTAGCGGTAGTAGAAGTCGAGCGCCTGCTTGGTGCGGTCCATCGCCGGCTTCGCCCAGTCGCTCATGCCCGGCGGCGTGAACACGCGCAGGTGCAGGCCGCCCTTGCCGCCCGGCAGCGGGCTCGTGAAGTCGTCCTCATAGGTGTCGAACAGGCCGCCGCCGAAGAACAGCAGGTACGACGGCATCGGCGGGGTCTTGTCGAACTGCACGAGCTTGTAGCCGCCGCCGATGTTGGTCGACGGCTTCTCGGCCGCGTTCGACACGACCCGCCAGCTCTGCGGCACTTCGGCCGTCACTTCATAGGTCGGGCGGAACGCCGGCTCGTCCCAGCCCGGGAACCACTGGCGCGACAGGTTGGTTTCGCCTTGCGTGAGGATCGCGCCGCTCGTCTTGCCGTCGGTGCCCTTCAGGTCGACGCGGAAGATGCCTTCCGCGGCCGAGCAGCCCGGATACGGATCGTCGCCGCAGCTGCCGCCGGTCTTCGCGACCGGATCGTCATACGACTTGAAGTTGATGATGCCCGACCATTCCATGTGCAGCGAATAGTTGCCCGGCGAAATCGTGCCGCTCACGGGGCGCAGCTGATAGAAGTCGCCCTTGTCCTGCGGCGTCGCGATCAGCTGGATGTTGCCCGGCTGCAGCGTGATGCGGCCGTTCGTGAACTTGATCCGGTGGCCGGCGATCACGATGTTGTTGACCGGCTTCAGCACCTTGATTTCGACGTCGGCACGGCCGTCGAACGCGTTCAGCGCTTCGTTCGGGCGGAACCACAGCCGGTAGTTCACGGGTACCACGGTGTCCGGCAACTCGACAGGCGATACGCTCTTGTCGACGTTGGATGCGCTTGGCGGCGCGGTGACGGTGGGCGACGAGCCCGAGTGCGGCGCGCCGGCGGAGCTGAGCGCGGACGCCGAGCCCA
>NZ_JAAGPG010000803.1:0-240 GCF_017104665.1 Burkholderia sp. Se-20378
GAAAAAAAAAAACCCCCCCCCCCCCCCCCCCCCCCCCCACCCCCCCCCCACCCCCCCCCCCCCCACCCCCCCCCCCCCCCCCCCCCCCCCCCACCCCCCCCCCCCCCCCCCCCCCCCCCCCCCCGCCCGCCCCCCCCCCCCCCCCCCCCCCCCACCCCCCCCCACCCCCCCCCCCCCCCCACCCCCCCCCCCCCCACCACTCCCTCACCCCCCCACCCGCCCCCCCGCCACGCCCCCCCC
>NZ_JAAGPG010000804.1:0-2878 GCF_017104665.1 Burkholderia sp. Se-20378
GTGTGGGGGAATAGCGGATTGAGTAGAAGGAATTGAGTAGGTGGAAATCATCAGTCGGGGTTAGGATGCTAGTCAGCACTACAAAGGTGAGCTCTTTGGAGATTGTTTTGTGCAGACAGTGGACGGTCTACGAGTTGCCGGCACGCGAGTGGAGTTAAGACGTGTTGCCTTCCTATGTGAGGCGGTACCGCGGGTGGCGGTACTTCGGGTGGCGGTACTTCGGGTGGCGGTACTTCGGGTGGCGGTACCTCTGGAGGCGGCACTTCAGGCACTGGAGGTCATGGCGGACATGGTGGCCATGGCGGTGGCGATGGTGACGGTGACGGCGGTGGTCACGGCCACGGCGGCCATGGGGACGGTGACGGCGGCGGTCACGGCCACGGCGGTGGCCATGGCGACGGTGACGGCGGCGGTCACGGCCACGGCGGTGGCCATGGCGACGGTGACGGCGGCGGTCACGGCAACGGTGGTGGCCATGGCGACGGCGATGGCGGCGGTCATGGCAACGGTGGCCACGGCAATGGCGATGGCGGCGGTCATGGCAACGGTGGTGGCCATGGCGACGGTGACGGCGGCGGTCACGGCAACGGTGGTGGCCATGGCGACGGTGACGGCGGCGGTCATGGCAACGGTGGCCACGGCAATGGTGACGGCGGCGGTCACGGCCACGGCGGTGGCCATGGCGCCGGCGCTGGCGGCGGTCACGGCAACGGCAGCCACGGGAATGCGGGTGGCAACGGCAATGGAAACGGCAGTGGCGGCGCCGGCAATGGCGGGACCAACGGCGGCGGCAACGGTCACGGCAACGGCAATGGTGCTGGCGGCAACGGCGGATCGGGCAACGGTGGCCACGGCAATGGCGGCGGCAACGGCAACGGAAACGGCAGTGGCGGCGCCGGCAATGGCGGGGCCAACGGTGTCGGCAACGGCCATGGCACCGGGAACGGCAATGGCGGCGGTCACGGCAACGGCGGATCGTCCGGAGCCAACCATTGACCTGCCGCGTTGCCCGGCCGGGTGTCGTCAGAGCATCTCGAGCGCGCGCTTGCTGCGTGGCGGACGGAAATACGCGTCAAGCTGCGCGCGCTCGTCATCACTGAATACGAAATCGAGCGCGGCGCGGTTGTCGCGCACGTGTTCGAGCCGCGCCGCCTTCGGGATCGCGAAAACTCCCGGTTGCGCGAGCACCCACGCGAGCGCGACGCGCATCACCGACACCCCGCGCTGCCGCGCGATCTCGTCGAGCGGCGAGCGCTTCGGCAGCCGCCCGTGATCGACCGGGCTGTACGCCATCGCCGGCATCCGGTGCTCGGCAAGCCAAGGCAGCAAGTCGAACTCCGGGCCGCGCCGCGCGATGTTGTAGAGGATCTGGTTGGTCGCGCACGCGCCGCCACCGGCTTCATCGACGAGCTCGGCCATGTCGGCCGTATCGAAGTTGCTGACGCCCCAGTGACGGATCTTGCCCGCGCGCTGCAGCGCTTCGAAGCCCTCGATCGTCTCCTCGAGCGGCACCGAGCCACGCCAGTGCAGCAGGTACAGGTCGAGGCGATCGGTCCGCAGGCGCTTGAGGCTCGCATCGCATGCGGCGACGACGCCGCGCCGGCTCGCATGGTGCGGGTAGACCTTGCTGACGAGGAACACGTCGTCGCGCAGGCCCGCGAGCGCCTCGCCGACCAGTTCCTCGGTCGCGCCGTCGCCGTACATCTCGGCCGTATCGACCAGCGTCATCCCGAGCTCGACGCCTTCGCGCAGCGCGGCGATCTCGTCTGCGCGGCGGGCCGGCCGTTCGCCCATTTCCCACGTGCCCAGACCAAGCTTCGGAATCGTCTCGCCGTCCGGCAGGACGACCGTGGCGATCGTGTCTGTCATGCGTTCCTCGTTGCGGATTCGTGGCCGCGCACCGCGGCCCAGCCATGAAATACGACGCATCAGTGTAGTCAATCGGCGCGCCATTCACCTATTGCATGGCAAAACCCGGCTATAACGGCGCCACGCGATGACTTAGAATGGCCGCAATCAGATCGATACCCAATCCATGAAGGCATCCACGGACGACCGCTGGCAGGACCTGCGCCCCGACCCCGACAACGACACGCCGCTCTACCTGCAGCTCGCCCGCAAGCTCGGCGACGCGATCCACGACAATCGCTGGACAGCCGGCGAGGCATTGCCCTCCGAGCGCGTGCTGTCCGATGCGCTCGGCGTATCGCGCATCACCGCACGCAAGGCGATCGCGCTGCTCGTCGAGCAAGGCCTGATTCGCCGCACACAGGGCGCCGGCAATTTCATCCAGCCGCGCTACGAAGATCCGCTGTCGCGGCTGTCGAGCTTCAGCGAAATGCTCGAACGGCGCGGCTTCAAGCCGAGCTCGCAATGGCTCGCGCGCGAGATCCAGCCGGCAAACCGCGACGAAGTGATCCAGCTCGGGCTGTCGCCCGCCGCATCGGTCACGCGCCTGAAGCGCCTGCGCCTCGCGGACGGCATCGTGATGGCCGTCGAGAATTCGACGTTTCCCGCGACGCTGATCCCCGATCCGCAGGCGATCGGCGGTTCGCTGTACAGCTATCTCGAAGCACGCGGCACGCCGATCGTGCGCGCGCTGCAGCATTTCCGCGCGGTCAACGCGACCGACGAGATCGCCGAGCAAATGGGCATCGCGCCACACGACGCGCTACTGCTGATCACGCGCATCGGCTATACGTCGGACCAGCGCGCGATCGAGCTGACCGATACCTACTGCCGCAACGACTACTACGACTTCGTCGTCGAACTGCGCAAGTAACGCCAGACGCGCCGCCGGCGCTCACATCCAGCGCGCATCGTCGGTGCCGAGCGGCACGGGCGGGCGCGCAAGCGACGGCGGTGTCGCCGACAAGCG
>NZ_JAAGPG010000805.1:0-242 GCF_017104665.1 Burkholderia sp. Se-20378
TACTGCTTTGTTAGTCTTCGTGCGCTAGTTATATGTTACAGTGTTGGTTGTTTTATAGTTTGTTGTGTGTTCGTACTCGTAGACAGATCTAGGATGTCACGAGTCTCGTACACTTGAGTGTAGTCGTTGTTCGTTATCTGGTCGATCTTTGCGATGAGATCTAGGTTGTGTTACGTTCTTGTTCTTTGTCTTTATATATTGCAGTTTCTGCTGTTTGGTTTTTTTTTTTTTTTAATGATCCC
>NZ_JAAGPG010000806.1:0-2571 GCF_017104665.1 Burkholderia sp. Se-20378
TGGCCTCCGCACCCACGGCGCGCGAACTCGCGACCGGCGGCCGGGCGGCAGCGGACGGACGGGCGAACCGGAACGGAGCGGAAGGACGGGCGCGGCATGACTGGCGACATCGGGCGGATCGTGGCCGGACGCGGTGGTCGGGCCGGCAAACATCATATGAATGGCGGCCGGGACGCGGGTCCGGGCCGGTGGTCGGGCACGCTCATTTTAGGGCCGCGGCACCGCGTGTTCGGGGCGGGCGCGAACGGGTTTTGTAACCGATTGTATGGAGCAGGACGAACGGTTTCTCGGGGTCGGTCCATTTCCATCCAAAGCGGCTCAAGCGTCTCGTGCATTCGGGTCCCGAAACGGGCCGCGGCGCCGGCTCGCCAGTCTGTAACCATTGGCGGTATACGGCCCGATACCCGTTCGTCTAGAATCCGCGTAACTTTTACAAACGATCCCCAAATAACGCAGGCGGGGACGCCGGCAGACGCCGAAGGGACGGAGATTCGCACGCGCCGGGCGTGCATGGCGATTGCCGTTTCCGGGCGCCTTCCGCTGCCACGGACCGCCTGCCCGCACGCATGATGAACGCACTGGAACAAGAGCTTGCCACGCTGATCATCGGCGAACTGAATCTCGAAGACGTCCCGCTCGAAACAGTGACGGCCGAGACCCCGCTGTACGGCGAGGGTTTCGGGCTCGACTCCATCGACATCCTGGAAATCGCCCTGCTGATCTCGAAGAAATACGGCTTCGAGCTGCGTTCGGACAATCCGGACAACCAGAAGATCTTTGCGACGCTCGGTGCCCTGGCTGCGTACGTCGCCGCGCACCGCACGAAGTGACGACGTCGCGCACGGGAGCGGCGCGCAGATGATGACGGCAGGCGGCCGCGATCGGCAGACGATTCGCGGCCGCGTCGACCGAGGTGAAACGCGATGAACGGAGCAATTCGATGCGGGCGCTCGTGACGGGCGGCAGCGGCGCACTCGGGCAGGCGATCTGCACGGCGCTCGCGCAGGCCGGCCATGAAGTGTGGGTGCATGCGAACCGCCATCTCGCGCAGGCGGAGGCGGTCGCGCAGCAGATCGTCGAGGCCGGCGGCACCGCGCACGCGATCGCGTTCGACGTGACCGACGCCGACGCGACGCTCGCCGCGCTGAAGCCGTTCATCGACGATGCGCCGGTGCAGATCCTCGTCAACAACGCGGGCATTCACGACGATGCGCCGATGGCCGGCATGTCGCGACAACAGTGGCACAGCGTGATCGACGTGACGCTCAACGGCTTCTTCAACGTCACGCAGCCGCTGCTGTTGCCGATGATTCGCACGCGGCGCGGACGGATCGTCAACATCGCGTCGGTGGCCGGCGTGACCGGCAATCGCGGGCAGGTCAACTACGCGGCCGCGAAGGCGGGGCTGATCGGCGCGACGAAGTCGCTGTCGCTGGAGCTCGCGTCGCGCGGCATCACCGTGAACGCGGTTGCGCCCGGCATCATCGAATCGCCGATGGCCGAACAGGCGTTTCCCGCGGAACGCATCAAGCAGCTCGTGCCCGCGCAGCGCGCGGGCCGGCCCGACGAAGTCGCGGCGATGGTCGCGTATCTGGTATCCGACGCCGCGGCCTATGTGACGGGGCAGGTGCTGTCCGTCAACGGCGGGCTCGCATGACGAAGCGCGCAGCGTCGGCGTGACGTAACGCAACGCGGCGCAGGCCGCGATGTTGCGCGGCCTGCGCCGCATAGTGAGGAAATCGAAGTGTCCGTGCATCCAGTCGACGCCGAACGGCGCCCGTGTTCCCTGTCGTCCTCTGCCGAGCCGGTCGCGCACGGACAGACGACGGCCGGGCCGGCCGCATCGCGATCGGGCGAACCGCTCGCGCGCGGCGACGACCGCGCACTGCGGCTCGTCCGGATGAGCCATGCGCGGCTCGCTGCGTTGCTGGACGATGCGCATGGTCGCGGCGATGGATTCGAGCGCGCGTTTCCGGGGGCATTGGGTGCGGTGTGCATCGGCGCGGCCGGCCTGCAGGTCGAATCGCACGCGGACGCGGCGGCACGGATGCTGGCCGATGCCGTGCCCGACCTGCCGGTCGCGCCCGTGCCGATGACGCTGCTCGGCGCTGGCATCGCGCCGGACGACGCCGTCTGCGAAATCTGGCAATGCCATGCGCACGACCTGCGCAGCGAACGGCGCGGCGCGCTGCACTATCGCTACAGCGAAACGGCAGGCCTCGTGTTCGGCAGCATCGTCGTGCACGAGACAAGCGACACGCATGAATCACCCGAAGCGCACGACAGCGGCACACCGCTCGAACGCGCGACGCGCGACGCGTACCGCGCCCTGTTCGACGTGCTCGATTCGCTCGGCATGCCGCATCCGCTGCGCATCTGGAATACCGTGCCGGCGATCAATGCGGTGCAGTTCGGGATCGAGCGCTATCGTCAGTTCAATATCGGCCGCCAGCACGCGTTCGATGCGTGCCGCCGCGCGCTGACGGGCGGCGTGCCGGCCGCATGCGCGCTCGGTTCGGTCGTGCCGGTCGCGGGCGATGCATCGCCGGCCGCGCCGGTCGCGATCCATTT
>NZ_JAAGPG010000807.1:0-2597 GCF_017104665.1 Burkholderia sp. Se-20378
TCACGCCCGCCCCGGCCGGCGCCGACGCCGGCAAGGCGCTGTACACGTCGACCTGTCAGGCCTGCCACGCGGCGGGCGTGCTCGGTGCGCCGAAGTTCGGCAGCAAGGAAGACTGGGCGCCGCGCCTGAAGGACTCGATGGATACGGTCTACAACTACGCGCTGCACGGCAAGGGCGCGATGCCGCCGAAGGGCGGGTCGAACGCGTCGGACGCCGACGTGAAGGCCGCTGTCGACTACATGGTCAACGCGTCGAAATAACGCCGGCCCGGCCGTCCAGTAAAAAACCCCCGCGACGCATACGCATCGCGGGGGTTTTGTTTTGTCGGCGCTCCGCCGGAATGCGCCACATCACTTCTGCAGCAACGCCTTCAGGCTCGCAAGCCGGTCCTTCGGCGACATCGGCGCCTCCTCCGGCGTGGGCGGCGGCGCCTCGTCGAGCCCCATCTCCGGGATGAAGCGCGACGGTTCGCACACGACCGTCTCGCGCGCCCGCTTGCGCTTCTTGCACCAGTTCAGGTGCAGGCTGCGCTGCGCGCGCGTGATCGCCACGTACATCAGCCGGCGCTCCTCCTCGATCCGCTCGTTGTCGATCGGGCCGTCGTCCTCGGAGCCGCCGCGGTGCGGCATGATGCCTTCCTCGACGCCGACCAGGAACACGTGCGGATACTCGAGCCCCTTCGACGCATGGACGGTCGACAGCCGCACGGCGTCCGGGTCCTCGTCCTTGCCCTCGAGCATCGACATCAGCGCGACGGTCTGGATCAGGCCGAGCAGGTTCTTGCCCGTATCGGCGAGCCCATCCGCGTTGTGGAAGCCCTCCGCCTCGCCGTCGACGGCCGCCGTCTCGGGCTTGGTGCCCTTGCGCTTCAGCCATTCGAGGAATTCGAGCACGTTCTGCCACTTCGACTGCGCCTGCCGTTCGTCGAACGCGTCGTACAGGTACGCCTCGTAGTGGATCGCCTCCATCATGTCGTCGAGCACGGCGGTGGCAGGATCCTTGTCCGCGCGCTCGGTCAGGCGCTGGATGAAGTCGCAGAACATCCGCAGCGGCTCGACCTGGCGCGCGGACAGCCGCGCCTCGATCCCGCCCATGTACACGGCCTCGAACAGCGACACCTTCGCCTGGCCCGCGAACGAGCCGAGCGCTTCGAGCGTCGTGTTGCCGATCCCGCGACGCGGCGTGGTGACCGCGCGGATGAACGCGGGATCGTCGTCGGCGTTCGCGATCAGCCGCAGGTACGCGCACAGGTCCTTGATCTCGGCCTTGTCGAAGAACGACTGGCCGCCGGACAGCACGTACGGGATCCGCTCGCGCCGCAGCACCTGCTCGAAGATCCGCGCCTGGAAGTTGCCGCGATACAGGATCGCGTAGTCGCGGAACTGCGCGCGCCGCTCGAACTTGTGCGCGGACAGCCGGAACACGACCGATTCGGCTTCATGCTCTTCGTCGTTGCACGGCGTGACGGTGATCGAATCGCCCATCCCGTGTTCGGACCACAGCTTCTTCTCGAACAGTTTCGGGTTGTTCGCGATCACGTTGTTCGCGGCGGTCAGGATGCGCACCGTCGACCGGTAGTTCTGCTCGAGCTTGACCAGGTGCAGCTTCGGGAAATCCTTGCCGAGCTGCGCGAGGTTCTCGAGCGTCGCGCCGCGCCAGCCGTAGATCGCCTGGTCGTCGTCACCCACCGCCGTGAACGCCGCGCGCGGGCCGGCGAGCAGCTTCAGCAGCTCGTACTGGCACGCATTGGTGTCCTGGTACTCGTCGATCAGCAGGTAGCGCAGCTTGTTCTGCCAGCGGTCGCGCACCTGCTCGTTCTTCGCGAACAGCTCGGCGGGCAGGCGGATCAGGTCGTCGAAGTCGACCGCCTGGTACGCATGCAGCGTCGCGACGTAGTTGCGGTAGACCAGCGCGGCCTGGTGCTCGTCCTCGTTGGCCGCGATCGTCATCGCCTCGTCGGGCATGATCAGGCCGTTCTTCCACAGCGAGATGGTGCTCTGGATCTTGCGGATCAGGCCCTTGTCGGTCGTGCCGATCTGCTCCTGGATCATCCCGAAGCAGTCGTCCGAATCCATGATCGAGAACTGCGGCTTCAGGCCGACGTGCTCGGCCTCCTGGCGCAGGATCTGCACGCCCAGCGAGTGGAACGTGCAGACGGTGAGCTGGTTGACGGGCACCTTGCGGCCTTCCTTGCCGGGCGTGGTGAGCGTCTTGCCCTCGAGCAGCTTCGACACGCGCTCGCGCATTTCGGCGGCCGCCTTGTTCGTGAACGTGACGGCGGCGATATGGCGCGGCTCGAAGCCTTTCGCTTCGATCAGGTGCGCGATCTTCTGCGTGATCACGCGGGTCTTGCCGCTGCCCGCGCCAGCGAGCACGAGACAGGGACCGTCGAGGTAGCGCACCGCTTCGTTCTGGGCGGGATTCAGGCCTGCGGACATGATGGCGGATGGTGTTGCGGTTGACGGCGGAACGCCGGGAGGATGCCGTGCGCGGCGGGCTGGCGAAGCAGGCGGACACGCGGGCAGGACGCGCATGTTAACACGCCGGCGGCGCGCTTTTCGGGAGCGCCGCCGGACGGGGCTGCGCGGGCCGACGGG
>NZ_JAAGPG010000808.1:0-2799 GCF_017104665.1 Burkholderia sp. Se-20378
CGCGTCCGATCGCATCCCGGGCGGTTCGACGAACACGGGCACCGAATAGCGCAGCCGGATCGTGATGCCGTTTTCGACCGGGGTGCCGGGCGCGGGCAGTTCGTCGATCAGGACGCGGTAGCTTTCCTCGGCGGCCGGCGCGTCGAGGGCCGTGCGCACGAGCCGGATCAGCTGCCCGGCGTTCGCGCCGATCTGCAGCAGCGGTGGCGATGCGGCGAGCGCGTCGGTCGGCGTCATCACGTCGTCGCCGTTTTCCTGCGTCCAGCGGTACGTGCGGACCTGGCCGTAGATCGGCCGTCCGCCCGGATTGTCGAGCATGACGCTGGCCGCGGCTGCCGACGGCGGCAGCTCGATCGTCACGGGCGTGATCTGCAGCGTGGCCGCGGATACGGCCGCCGCCGCTGCGGCCCACAGCGCGGCGAGCGCGCGCGGAAGGAACGCCACGGGACGTCAGAAGTAGACGGTGGCGGTGACGGTCGCCTGATAGGTGTCGGGCTTCGGTGTCGCCTGCGCCGGCACCTGGCCGTACACGTTCAGCGACTGCGCGGAACCGGTCCCGGTGCCGCCGACCGTATCCGTTCCCTGCGTGTTGCCCCAGACCGTGGCGTGGCCCGAATCCTGGTAGATCTGATAGCCGACCGTCGTGCTCGTGTTGCCGCTCGCGGTGCCGGCCATCAGCCGGCTGGCGACCGTCGAGCCCGTGACGGCGCCCGCGTCGAGCCCGACGTTGTACGGCGTCGAGTTCGTACAGGTGACGGACAGCGTGGTCTGCTGGCTGATCGTCGACGCGAGCACGCCGGTCGTGCCGAATGCGAGCGGGTTGGCGGCGATCGTGCAGTTCGCCTGGATCGTCAGCGTGACGTTGAACTGGGCGGTGGCGGTGCCGTTCGAGTAGGTGGCGGCGACGGTAACGGGTTGCAGCGCCGGTGCGAATGCGAAGGCGGTCGCGAGCGCGGCGGAAAGGACACGACGTCGGGTAGCGTTCATTGTGGTTATCTCCAGCCGTTCAAGGGATGTCGCCCGGCTCGCGGGTGGCCTCCCGCGTTGTGCCTGCCGTGCCGACGGAACTGCGCTGTCGTTGACGGAAGACTACTCCACGCGTTCGGGCGCCGGCAATGGTGAAAATGCCGAAGCGGCAGGTTTTGTGCCGGATTCCTGATAGATTGCTGTGGGCGGCTTGACCTGGATCAAGAATCGGCGCGAACGACGCGGTACGCGGCCGGCTACCATCGAGGGGCGCGTGGCCTGGCGACGGTTGTCGCGGGGGCGAGCGTGCGTACGGGGAAAACCATGGCGGATGAGCGATTCGACGCGGCGCGTGGCTGGCTGCGCATGCTGTCGTGCCTGTTGCTGGTCGTGGCGCTCGGCGCGCCGTGGGCGTCGGCGCGCGCGGATTCCTGTTCGGTCACGCCACCGGCGCCGAGCTTCGGCTCCGTCAGCCCGATCCGGCTGCTGGCCGTCACGACCACCAGCACGATGACCGTCAACTGCACGTGGGATGTGCTGAGCCTGAACACGGGCGTGCTCGTCTGCGTGAACCTCGGCGGCACGAGCCCGCGCTACCTGAGCAACGGGACGAACCAGATGCAGTACGACCTGTACCAGGATTCCGGTTATTCGCAGGCGTGGGGTTCCGTCAGCGCCGGCACCACGCCGATTTCCGTGACGTTGCAGAAACCGCTGCTCGGCACCAGCGCGAGCGCGAATATCACCGTCTATGGCCGCGTCACGGCCAACCAGCCGACCGTGCCGACCGTGAACAACAGCAGCACCGTCTACACCCAGAGCTTCAGCGGCAACCAGGCGACGTACAGCCAGAGCTTTTCGCTGCTCAGCATCCTGCCGACGCTGACCTGCGCGGCGCAGCCGGTGGCCGGCACGGTGAGCTTCTCCGCCACGGCCACGGTCGCCAACGACTGCATCATCACCGCGACCGGCGTCGCGTTTCCGGCCACCGGCGTATTGACGTCTCCGCTGGCGGCGGCCGGGTCGATCAATGCGCGCTGCACGAACGGCGACGCATTCCAGATTGCGCTGAACGGCGGCAGCAGCGGCAACGTTGCCGCGCGCGCCATGTCGCGCACGGGCGGCGGCGGGTCGGTCGGCTATCAGCTTTACGCGGACGGCGGCTATACGACGCCATGGGGCGACGGCACCGGCGGCACGTCGATGGCGACGGGGTCGGGCAGCGGATTCAGCCAGACGATCCCCGTGTACGGGCGCGTGCCCGCGCAGACAACCCCCGCGCCGGGCAACTACAGCGACACGATTACTGCAACGATCAGCTTCTGAGTTGCGTCAGTCGCGCACCAGCACCACCAGCTTCAGGTCCTCGCGGTGCGCGGGCTTCAGCGTGATCTGCTGGTACACGAGGCGGCCGTCGGCCGGATGGTCGAATTCGCGCAGGCCGCCTTCGCGTTCGAACACGTCCTGCGATGCCCAGTACTGCGCGAAAGCGTCGCTGCCGGCAGTCAATGCGTCGATCAGCGCACGCGTGGGCGCATCGGTCAGGTGACGGATCGAATCGGCGCGGAATTCGGCCGCGAGCCGCCGCGCGCGGGTTTCCCAATCGACGATCAGCGTGCGCGCGGCCGGCGACATGAACGTGAAGCGCAACAGGTTGCGGTCGTGTTCGCCGTCGAGCCAGCCGGAAAAGAGTGCGGCGGCCGGCGCGTTCCATGCGAGCGCGTTCCATTGCCGGTCGAGCACGTACGCGGGCGTCGCGATTGCCGCGACCGTCGCGGCGAGCGTCGGCGGCAGGTCGCCGCCCGCGACGTCGGGTTCGGCCGGGTCGCGCTG
>NZ_JAAGPG010000081.1:0-25128 GCF_017104665.1 Burkholderia sp. Se-20378
TGCCGTCGCGCGTCGCGCGCGCGGCGGCCTGCAGCACGCGCGGATCGTCGGCTTCGCACAGCGCGATGCGCATCGGCTGGCGGCGCGCGGAGTCGAGAATGCGGTCGAGGGCTTTCATCGTTCGCTCGGGTAGAAAAAGAAAAAACGGCCGGATGCGGCGGCCCGCACGGGGCACGGCGTCCGGCCGGAGGGCCGGCCGCGCGAGAGGGGCGCGCGACCGGCAACGGGTTGCGTCAGTGACGCGGCGTCATACGTAGTCCTTGTACTTGTCGAGCATGCGGACCGGCTTCGACAGCGCATCGCGACGGAACGGATCGCCGAGTTCGCGCGTGCACATGATCTCGATGATCGTCGTCTTGCCTTCGTTCATCTGCATGTCGATTGCACGCTTGAGTGCCGGGCCCACATCTTCGAGGCGGTCGACCGTGATCCCTTCGGCACCCATTGCACGCGCGATTGCCGCGAAGCTTTGGTTGTCGAGTTCACCGGCGACGAAGCGGCGGTTGTAGAAGTCGACCTGGTTCTTCTTCTCCGCGCCCCATTGACGGTTGTGGAACACGACGGCCGTCACCGGGATGTTGTGGCGCACGCAGGTCATCGTTTCCATCAGGCTCATGCCCCACGCGCCGTCACCCGCATACGACACGGCCGGGCGGTGCGGGGCGGCGACCTTCGCGCCGATGATCGTCGGGAACGCATAGCCGCAGTTGCCCCAGCTCATCGCCGCGAAGAAGCTGCGCGGCTTGTTGAAGCGCAGGTAGCTGTTCGCGACCGAGTTGATGTTGCCGATG
The DNA here is from genome assembly GCF_017104665.1 of Burkholderia sp. Se-20378. NCBI lineage: Bacteria > Pseudomonadati > Pseudomonadota > Betaproteobacteria > Burkholderiales > Burkholderiaceae > Burkholderia > Burkholderia sp. Se-20378. The sequence goes on from NZ_JAAGPG010000081.1 coordinate 792, forward strand.
TCGGTCGACACCATCACGTCCTCGGGCATCGCCTTCTCGAGCTCGCGCAGCACCTGGCGCGGATGCAGGTACTGGCCGCCGCTGAACGGCTTCTCGTGCTTCTGTTCCTCGATCATGTCGAGGCTGTACGCGTCGCGCTCGTGCGTCCAGTCGTCGAGTTCCTTTTCCCATGCGGCCTTCTCGGTCGCGATCTGGTCGGCGCGCTCGCCGCGCGAGCCGTCGCACGCGAGCGTGCGGCCGTCGAGGCGTTGCGTGAGCGCGACCGCCGCGGCCTTCGCGTCGCCGCAGATGCCGACCGAGATCTTCTTCACGAGGCCGAGCATCTTGTGGTCCGCGTCGATCTGGATGATCTTCGCGTCCTTCGGCCAGTAGTCCATCCCGTGCTGCGGCAGCGTGCCGAACGGCCCGAGGCGCGAGCCGAGCGCGATCACGACGTCCGCGCGCGACAGCAGCTTCATCGCCGCCTTCGAGCCCTGGTAGCCGAGCGGGCCGCACCACAGCGGGTGGTTTGCCGGGAACGAGTCGTTGTGCAGGTAGCTGTTGACGACCGGTGCGCCGAGCCGTTCGGCGAGCGCCTTGCATTCCTCGATCGCGTCGGCCATCACGACGCCGCCGCCCGAGATGATCACCGGGAACTTCGCCTGCGCGATCAGCGCGGCCGCATCGTCCAGGCTCTGTTCGCCGCCGGCGCCGCGATCGAGCCGGCGCGGTTGCGGAATCTCGACCTTGACCTTGCCGTAGAAGTAGTCGCGCGGGATGTTCAGCTGCGTCGGGCCCATCTCGGCCTGCGCGCGGTCGAAGCAGCGCGCGGTGAATTCGGCCATCCGCGCCGGGTGCGTGACGTGGCCCTGGTATTTCGTGAATTCCTGGAACATCGGCAACTGGTTCGCTTCCTGGAAACCGCCGAGGCCGATGCCCATCGTGCCGGCTTCCGGCGTGACGATCACGACCGGGCTGTGCGCCCAGTACGCGGCCGCGATGGCCGTCACGCAGTTGCTGATGCCGGGGCCGTTCTGGCCGATCACGACGCCGTGGCGGCCCGACACGCGTGCATAGCCGTCGGCCATGTGGCCCGCCCCCTGTTCGTGCACGACCGGGATCAGGCGGATGCCGGCCGGCGCGAAGATGTCCATCGCATCCATGAACGCGGAGCCCATGATGCCGAACATGTCGGTCACGCCGTTGGCCGCGAGGGTCTCGACGAAGGCTTCGGACGGCGTCATGTCCTGCGGACCGCTAGCCGATGCACGCAGGGAAGTGGATTGTTCGCTCATGGGTTGTCTCCGATTGTTCAATTAACGGAACGTCTTGTTCCAGATGCTATTTGCTGGGTAAGGCCGGTCAAGTCATTCCGCCCGCTGCCGGGGAATGTGGAATGAAATGAAATGATTCGTTTCAAAATGCGCGTGGGGCACGGTGGCCCGGGCGGTGCGCTCAGCCCGGTTGTTTCGGCCGTTCCTTGCGGAACGCGCGCTTGACGGCGATCAGTCCGTCGCGGAATTCGAACAGGTCGCAGCCTTCGGCCTCGATGCGCCAGCCTTCGGCGTGCGTGCCCGTGAACACCCATTCGGAGACGCCGCGTTCGCCGACGACGTAATGGCGGCCGCGACCCCAATGCGCATCGGGGAAGGTCTTGAACACGGCTTCGAACGCCGCGCGTACCGCGTCGCGGCCGACGAAGCGCGTGCCGTGGATGTCGGGGCCGCCGGCCGCGTCGAATACGCAGTCCTCGGTCATGAAGCCCATCAACGCATTGGCGTCGTGCCGGTTGAATGCGTCGGAAAATGCCGCGAGCGTGGCGGCCGTGACGGGGCCGGTGAGCGTGTCTGCCATAACGTGTCTCCTGTCGAATGGTGGGCGGTGCGCAAGGCGCTGGCGCGCATGCGGCACGCGGTATCGACACGTTAGTGAGCGCTCGTTTTTGGCGGTAGCGCCAGTCGGGAGGTTTCGCTTGGGCCAGGGGGCGCAGCCGGGCCGGCGCGCCTGTCTACCGGCGCCCCGTGGGTTCCCGGCGGCGGGTTCGTTGACGCGCATCGACAGCAATCATCGACGCGGAGCGAAGAGCAAAAAGATCTGCCGCAGGGGAGTATCGCGAAACCGTTGCAGTGGCGCGATGAGTCGCGGATCGCGCGGCAGCGGTGCCGGCCGGCGAGGGGATGCATCGGAAGGCCCGATGCATCCCCGCCGGTCATGCGGCCGTCAGGACGCCGTCATCCCGATGCCGAACACGTGCATCTTGCCGGCGCTCACCTGGCGCGGCAGCACGATGCTCGTCACCACCTTGCCGGGCGGCACCGGAATCTTCTGCGCGAAGATGTAGGTCTTGACGTTGTCCTGCTGGCCGCTGCCCGAGTTGCGGTAAGCCATCGTGACGGCGATCGCCGCGCTGGCGTGCGCGCTGCCGCCGTTCAGCGTCCAGTCGTCGAACGCCAGCGTGACAGCCTGGCTCGAGCCGTCCGCGAAATTCAGCTGCGCGGTGCCGCTGCTCGGGCCGTTGTTGGACGAGCCGAGCACCACCACGCCGGTGCCGGCCGATCCCGGCGGCAGCATCACGGTCTGGCCGACGGTCACGGTGTTGTCGAGCGAGAGCGGCCCGCCCGCCACCGCCACGCTGGCGCCGGCCACCGCGAATGGCTTGCCGGGTTGCACGCCCGCCGCTGCCAGCGCATTCAGCGAGTAGCTGAACAGGCTGCCGTCGAAGTCCGCGCCCTGGCCGTCGGTATTGGTCGCACCGTCCGCGCTGAAGCCGCGGTTGTTGTAGCTGTCGGCCGCGTTGAGCGCCACCGGCACGCCGAACGACGGCGGCTGCTTCCGGCTGCCCCATTGCGACGGCGCGCTGCCCATCGCGAAGTGCAGCGTCGCGCCGTTCGCGATGTCGTCGTAGGCGACCCACGGCACATCGTGGGCGCGACCGTTGATCGACAGCGACTGCACATAGCTGGACGCGGGCGCACCGTCGGCGCGAATCCGCCACGTGCGGCCGTTGCCGAGCCGTACGTCGATCTGCGGGAACTGCGGACTGCCGATCGCCAGGCCCGCCACGCCCGGGATCTGCGGATACAGGCCCAGCGAGCCCCAGACATACCAGCCCGACACGGCGCCGAGGTCGTCGTTGCCCGGCAAGCCGTCGGGGCCGGTGCCGAACGCGCTGCCCAGGATCTGCTGCACCACGCGCTGCGTGCCCGACGGCTGCCCGGCCCAGTTGTAGAGCCAGGGCACCTCGAAGGTCGGCTCGTTGCCCATGTAGAAGTTGGGCAGGCTCAGGCCGGCATTGAGCACCGTGAAGAACTGGTCGAGCCGCGACGTCACCGTCGCATTGCCACCGAGCTGCGCGAACAGGCCGGCGCCGTTGTACGGCACCATCCACGTGTACTGTTCGGCATTGCCTTCCACGTAGTTGTCACCGCTGCTCGGCGTCTCGGGAATCCACGCGCCGTTCGACTGGCGCGCCGCGATCAGCGGCGGCGTCAGCGCGGTGTCGAGCAGGTTCTGCCAGTAGGCCGAGCGGCTCAGCAGCATGCGCTGCGTGGCGGCATCGCCGAGTGCCCCGGCGAAGCGCGAGATCGCAAAATCGCTGCTCGTGTATTCGAGCGTGGACGAAGCCTGTCCCCACTCGCCGTTGGTGATGTAGCCGGTCTGCAGGTAGCTCGCGCGACCGCCGTTGGTGGTCACGTTGTTGCAGGCCGTGCCGGGAATGTTCGCCATCTTCACCATGTGCTGCAGCGCGGATTGCGTATCGAAGCGCCGCGCGCCGAACGCATAGGCATTCGAGACGATCAGCGAACCGGCGTCGCCCGGCATCACGCCATCCTCGACGTTGTCGTTGACCCAGTGCGGAATCGCGCCGCATTGATCCGCGTCGTTGATCAGCGACTGGATCATGTCGCTGGTCTCGGACGGGTTGAGGATCGACTTCAGCTGGATCAGCGAACGGTAGATGTCCCAGCCCGAGAACGACGAATACTGCGCTTGCTGGCCCTTGGCGACCTGATGCACGGTATTGTCGAAGCCGATGTACTGGCCGTTCACGTCGCTGAAGATGCTGGGCGCCCATAGCGCGTGATACAGCGCCGTGTAGAACTTCTTCTTCGCGTCGAGCGTGCCGCCCGCCACGCGGATGCCGTTAAGGCGGTCGTTCCAGATGCGGTCGGCCTGCGTGCGTACGCCCGCGAAGTCCCAGCCGCGATTTTCCGCGTCGAGGTTGGCTTTCGCGTTGGCGACGCTGACGTAGGAGAGGCCGATCTTCATCCTGACCGTCTGGCCGGAGCGGAAACCAAGCTGGGCCACACCGTGCGAAATCGAGGCCGACGTGAACGCCTGGTCGAAGGCGGCGTAGAAGTAGACGGGTACCGGCACCGAGTTGCCGCAGAAGCCGCCGCCGATCGTGCTGCCGGAGATGGCGCTGTCGGAAACCTGCGTAATGGCGCCGGTGGTCGAGGTCCTGGTGTTGGTGCGGGTTGCGTCGAGCACCAGCAGGGCAGGCTTGCCGGCCGGGTACGCGAACTGGCCGAAGCCGGTGCGCAGGGTGGCGGTCAGCTCCACCTTGATCTGCGAGTCGAGCAGCACGGAATAGTAGCCCGGCTTGGCTATTTCATTCGCATGACTGAATGTCGGTGCGAGCTGCGTCGGGTCGGTGGTCGGCATGACCGGGAATTCGCCGTTGTTACCGCTGCAGCCGGCGCCCGGCATGTGCGTCAGGCTGAAACCCTGGATCGAGTGGATGTCGTAGTAGTAGCCGGCGGGCGAGTTCGGCTCCTGGCTGCTGTTCGGCGCGGGCGTGGTGTTGGTGTCGGGCGCCCACTGCACCATGCCCGACGGCAGGCCGGCGGCCGGTTCGACGCTGCCGGCCTGTCCCGCCGGCACCGGGTTCGGCGAATTGCTCGCGAGCGTGCCGATCAGCGGATCGACGTACTGCGTCAACGACAGGTTGCGGTTGTCGTCGAGATTCGTCGTATCGGCCACGGCTTCCGACGGGCGTGCCGCCAATACCGACGCCGCGGTTCCGTCGCTGCCGTCACCGCCTCCGCACCCGCTCAACGCATACGTCGCGGCCAGGATTGCCGCGAGCGTCGTGAATCGAATCATGATCGCCCCCTCCGGTTATCCATGCATTTTTTTCTTTGGCAATCCAATCGATCGAATCGTTGCTTCGTCGTCGCGGGTTGCCGTCTTTCAGCGTCGTAACACTAGGATTTGGACGAATCCGTTGTCAACCGGATTTGGAGAGTTGTAATGTTTTTATTGGATTTACTAAACGAATCGAAACGAAAAGAATCCCGGCGATCGTGCATTGAAGTCGCAGTGAAGCGGTGTGCAGGCACGAGCGCCGCAAGCGGTGTCCGATGAAGCCGCGGAAAATGATCTGCCGGTCGAATCGATGCGTCATGCATTCACGCCTGCCGTTCACCGATACCCGAAAAGATGATCCGCAAGCGCGCGGCCGTGAGCCACCCCGCAGGGTGAACACGGCCTATCGTCGAAACGGGTTTTACGGCCGCAACATACGCGACGTTCGTGCTTCCGGGCGACTGCGCAGCGCCGGCGCACGACGCCTTTTTCGCGTGCGGTCAGGCCCCCGGACGTTGCGTGCGCACGCATTGCGCGAGCGCCCGCACACCCGGCTCGATCCGCTCGAGCGGGATCGCGGAGAAGCCCATCCGGAAGCAGCGTCGCGCGTCGCCTTCATCGTTCATGAAGAACACGCTGCCCGGCTCGATCAGGATGCCGGCTTCCTGCGCGTCGGCGGCGAGGCGCGTCGCGTCGAGCCACGGCGGGCCTTCGACCCAGCACGACGCGCCACCCGTCACCTGCACGTAGCGCGCTTCCGGCAAATGCGCGTCGAGCGCGGCCATCAGCGCCTGCGAGCGCTCGCTGTACGCATGCGCGAGCCGGCGCAGCAATGCGTCGTGATGGCCGAGCGCGAGAAAGGTCGCGAACGCGCGCTGGATGTACGCAACCGGGTGGCGCACCATCAGCCGCCGCAGCGCACGCAGCTCGCGGATCAACTCGCGCGGCCCGACCACGTAACCGAGCCGCAGGCCCGGCGCGAACGTCTTCGACAGGCTGCCGACGTAGATCACGCGGTCGGCCGTGTCGAGGCTTTTCAAGGCCGGATGCGGCGTGCCGGAGAACGTGTTCTCGCTCTCGTAGTCGTCCTCGATGATCACGAAATCGTGTTGCTGCGCGCAATCGAGCAGCGCGCGGCGCCGCTCGACCGGCATCGTCGCGGTGGTCGGGCACTGGTGGCTCGGCGTCACGTACACGTAATCGCAGCGCGAGAGCGTATCGCCGAGCGTGGCGGGTGCGATCCCGTGACCGTCGACGGGCAGCGGCAAGAGCCGTGCGTTGCGGTTCTCGAAGATGTTGCGCGCGTCCGGATAGCCGGGGTTCTCGAAGCCGACCGTCGTGTGCTTGCCGCACAGCAGGTCCGCGATCAGGTACAGCGCCTGCTGGCAGCCGTTCGTGACGACGATCTCGTCGGGCATCGCGAACACGCCGCGCCGCGGCAGCACGCGCGTGCGGATCTGCTGGATCAGCGATTCGTCGTCGCGTTCGATCAGGTCGGGCGCCCAGTTGCGGATCTCCATCACCGACAGCGCCTTCAGGCAGCATTCGCGCCAGTCGTTGGTCGGAAACAGCGACTGGTCGAATTGCCCGTAGATGAACGGAAATTCGTAGTGCTGCCAGTTCGCGGGCTTCACGATGTTGCGCTGCCTCGACGGCGGATGCGCGATGCGCTTGTCCCAGGCGGGCCGGCCCGGCGTTTCGTCGCCGCCGCCCGGCTGCGCGGCGGGCTTGGCGGCCGCGAAGCCGGGCAGGCCCTCGAGCATCTTCGGGTTCACGAAGTGCCCGCTGCGTTCGCGCGAGATCAGGTAGCCCTCTTCGACGAGCATCTGGTACGCGAGCACGACGGTGTTGCGCGCGACGCCGAGCTGGTCGGCGAGCTCGCGGCTCGACGGCAGCGCGGCATCGGGCGCGAGCTGGCCGTCGAGGATCGCGGCCACGAGCATCCGCCGGATCTGGTCCTGCAGGCTCGACGCCGACGACCGCCGGAACTGCTGGGCCCATAAGGCGGTCGGGGTACGACTCGGCATGCTTCCTCCTGTGATCGGTACGGGAAACGCGAGGCGGTGCGCGTGGTGTGCGCGCGGCCCGCGAGGGGCGCGGTGTCGCGAGAATACGCGCGTCGCGCCGCGGATGTGGACTCAATGAAATGTGTCGTCTGGCACTACTGCGCGCCGACGTGGCAAGACGATACTCAAACCGTCGCCCCTGGACGATCCGGATAAGTCCCCGGTTCGCGGGCGCAGGGAGGCGTGCGCGCATCGCGTTCGCCTGCAGCGTGATGCAACGGAGAGGGGCGCCATGCATGTCGTCGTGTTCAGGGATCGCTGCGAGCGCGTGATCCGCATCGTGTTCGACGACGCACGGGCGACGGCGATCGCGTATCGCGACGACGAGGCGATCGGTGAACTCGGCATCGACGACGGTGGCGGTGGTGGTGCCGTGCGATCGCCGGCGCTCACGCGGCTGTTCGTCGAACCCGCGTATCGGCGCAGCGGCATCGCGCACACGCTGCTGGCGTGCGCGTCGCGCGAATTCGGCCGGCCGATCCGCATCGATGCCCGCGCGCGTGAGTGGCCCGATACGCCGGCATGGGCGACGCTGTGCCGCTGCCTCGAATACGAAGGGCTGGTGGTGGTGCGGTAATCGAAAGCGTGACCACGATCACGCTACACCAAGACGGAGACGACATGAGTACGGTCCTGAAGCCGATTCCCGCATCCGACGTGCGGCACGAAGCGTTGCGCATCGACGGGCAGCGCGCGTGGCGCGACGCAGTCATCGACGTGCGCAATCCGTACGACGGCTCGCTGGTCGGCACGGTGCCGAAGGCGACGCTGGACGACGTGCGGCGCGCGTTCGCGGTTGCACGCTCATACCGGCCTGTGCTCACGCGTCACGATCGTGCGGCGATCCTGCGCCGTGCGGCCGACATCGTGCGCTCGCGCACGGTCGAGATTGCGGGGCTGATCACGGCCGAGTCCGGCCTGTGCATCAAGGATTCGACCTACGAAGCCGGCCGCGTGGCCGACGTACTGATGTTCGGCGCCGGCGAAGTGCTGAAGGACGACGGGCAGATCTTCTCGTGCGACCTGACCCCGCACGGCAAGAAGCGCCGCGTGTACACGCAGCGCGATCCGCTGCTCGGCGTAATTTCCGCGATCACGCCGTTCAACCACCCGATGAACCAGGTCGCGCACAAGATCGTGCCGTCGGTGGCGACCAACAACCGGATGGTCGTGAAGCCGTCGGAGAAGGTGCCGCTGTCGTGCTACCTGTTCGCGGACATCCTGTACGAAGCCGGCCTGCCGCCGCAGATGCTGCAAGTGCTCACCGGCGACCCGAAGGAGATCGCCGACGAGCTGATCACCAACCCGGCGATCGACCTGATCACGTTCACGGGCGGCGTATCGATCGGCAAGTCGATTGCATCGCGGATGGGCTACCGGCGTGCGGTGCTCGAACTCGGCGGCAACGATCCGATCATCGTGATGGAAGATGCCGATCTCGACGAAGCGAGCACGCTCGCGGTGTCGGGTTCGTACAAGAACTCGGGGCAGCGCTGCACGGCGATCAAGCGGATGCTCGTGCACGAGTCGGTGGCCGATCGTTTCACGGAGCTGGTGGTCGAGAAAACGAAGGCGTGGTCGTACGGCAACCCGGCCGATCCGTCGGTCGACATGGGCACGGTGATCGACGAGGCGGCCGCGAAGTTCTGTGAGCAGCAGGTGAACGACGCGATTGCGCGCGGGGCGCGGCTGCTGGTTGGCAACGTGCGAAACGGCGCGCTGTATTCGCCGACGGTGATCGATCGCGTGACGTCCGACATGCCGCTGGTGAAATACGAAACCTTCGGCCCCGTGTCGCCGATCATGCGTTTCCGCGACATCGACGAAGCGATCCGGATGTCGAACAGCACCGACTATGCGCTGTCGTCGTCGGTCTGCACGAACCGCTTCGACGCCATCACGCGCTTCATCACCGAGCTGGAAGTCGGCAGCGTGAACGTGCGCGAAGTGCCGGGTTACCGGCTCGAAGTGACGCCGTTCGGCGGCGTGAAGGATTCGGGGCTGGGGTACAAGGAAGGCGTGCAGGAAGCGATGAAGAGCTTCACGAACGTGAAGACGTACTCGCTGCCGTGGTGAGTGCGGCGGGGAAGGGCGTACCACGCCCTCCCGCCGCCAATGGCGTTACTGATAGAAGTTGAGCGTGACCATCGCCGAACGGCCCGGCGCCCACGTCGCGTAGATCGGATACGCGCTCGAGTAATACTTCTTGTCGAACAGGTTCTGCACGTTGAGCTGCACGTCCATCGTCTTGTTCACGCGCCAGGTTGCGGCCGCGTCGAAGCGTGCGTAGCCGGGCGTCCATTTCTTCGTCGTCGCGGATACCGACGCGTAGGTCTGGCTCATCACCGTCGCACCGGCGCCGAGCGTGAGCTTCGGCATTACGTCGTAGCTCGTCCACAGCGTGAAGTTGTGCTTCGGCACCATCACCATCGGCAGGCCCGATGCGCCCGGGCTGCCGGGGCCTGCGTCGGTCGTGATCGCGTTCAGGTACGAGTAGCCGCCGAACACGTGCCACTTCGGCGTCAGGTTGCCCGCGAAGCCGAATTCGACGCCGCGCACGCGCTGCTTGCCCGCGTTGACCGTGTGACCGAGGCCGTCGCTCACGCGCGCATTGGTCTTCTCGGTCTGGAACAGCGCCGACGTCAGCGACAGTTGGTCCTGCAACACGTCCCACTTCGCGCCGATCTCGATGTTGCGCGAGCGCTCCGGCGCGAGATCCTGGTTCGTCGCGGTGATCTGGTCGGTGCCGCCGCCGAGGCCGCTGTTCGCGCCGGGCGGGTTCGACGACGTGCCGTACGACGCATACAGGCTCACGTTGCTCACCGGCTTGAACACGAGGCCGAACTGGTAGCTGAACAGGTTCGACGTGTTCGACAGGTCGGCCACGCCGGCCTGCTTGCCGGTCGTGTCGTAGCGGTCGAAGCGCAGCCCCGTGTTGAACTGCCAGCGCTCGGACAGCTTCACGGTATCGAAGATGTACGCGGAAACCGTGTCGGTGCGCGTGTTCGTCGTCGGGCCGGGGAAGCCCTTGTCGCCGTTCAGCACGATGTTGCCGGTCCACGGCATGTTCGGGTTCCAGCCGCCCGCGAGCGGCGTGCAGTTGCCGGCCACCGAGCACGGGCCGCCCGAGCGGATGTTGTTGCCGGCCGAATCAGACACGAGGTAGCCCTCGTAGCGTGCCTGCTCATGGCTGAACTCGACGCCGGCCGTCATCGTGTGCTTCATGCCGAACAGGCTCGCGCTGCCGGTCACTTCGGTCTGGTTCGAGAAGCCGTTGAGCGCGTACTTGCCGCTCTTCGCCTGCAGGCTCAGCATGTTCGGGTTCGACGCGAGGATCTGCGGGTTCGTCGCCACGTAATCGAGCGTCGAGCGACCGAACATCGTCGTGTTCTTCAGCTTCCAGTCGTCGTTGATCTTGTGCTCGACGCGCACCTGGGCGGTGTCGGTCTGCCCGTAGCGGTAGTCGCGCGTGTTCAGCCCGAAGAACTGGCCGCGATCGGTCGGCACCGGCGTGCCGCCCGACGCGCGGAACGGCACGCTGAAGTCCGGCATGTCGTACGAGTTCATGTGGTAGTAGCTGACCGTGACCGTGGTCGGCGTGTTCAACCCGAACACGATCGACGGCGCGACACCCCAGCGCTTGTTGTACACGTCGTTGCGGCCGGCCTGGTTAGCGTCGTGACCCATCACGTTCAGGCGCACGGCCGTCGTGTCGTTGATCTTGTGGTTCGCGTCGACCGTCGCGCGCTTGTAGCCGTCGGTGCCGAAGCCGATGCTGCTGTTGATGAAGTTGTCGTTCTTCGGCGTCTTCGTGACGATGTCGATGCTGCCGCCCACCGAGCCGCGGCCCGCATAGACCGAATCGGGGCCCTTGATCACGCTGATCTGCTCGACCGCGAACGTTTCGCGGTTCTGCAGCCCCGAGTCGCGCATCCCGTCGACGAAGATCGAGTTGCGCGATTCGAAGCCGCGGATCACCGGGCGATCGGCCGACGGGTTCGCGGCCGCATCGCCGCCGAGGAACGTGATGCCCGGCACCGAGCGCAGCGCGTCCGCGAACGACGTGACGTTCTTTTCCTTGATCAGTTGCTCGGGGATCACCGTGACCGAGCGCGGCGTGTCGAGCAGCGGCGCGGTGAACTTGTACGACGGCGAGCGCTTCACCTGCATGTCCGACGGCGCGGTCGACTGGACGTTGATCGTCGGCAGCGTCGCCTGCACGTCGGCGGACGGGGCGGGCTGGTCGGCGGCGGGCGCGGAAGCAGGGGCGGTTTCGGCGGAGGCGAGCAGCGGCGTCAGGAAAACGGAGCAGGTCAGCGCCGACACGAGGGCGCGAGGCCTCGTCTTGAACTGGGCGGGCATATCGAGAGGCAGCAGAAGGTTCGGTGAGCAGGTGCGTCTTCTCGATACCGGCCGGGCAGCGCCGAACATCGGAAAACGTCAATGTAAATGCGTATGATTCGCGTTTGCGGCCGCAATTGTACGGATTGGTACCAATTCTGTAAACGATCGAATGGTTTTTGTACGAATTCGGTCAGGTTTTCGTGGGGGCGGGATCGCCTTTGCGTCGCGTGCAACACGGCTTTCCATCGCCCGGCCGGCGCGTGGCGGTGGTGACTCGATACACTGCCGTACCGGTTGGACGGGCCCCGGCAAGCAGGCCCCGAGCAAGGAGACAACACACGATGGACACCCCACGCGCAGCAGTCGTCACGTACCGAGGCGAGGCGATCGAGAACACGCACGTCGCCCATGTGGCGGTGGTCGACGCACGCGGCAGGCTGCTGGCGCGGTTCGGCGATCCGTTCCGGATAACGCTGGCGCGCTCGGCGGCCAAGCCGGCGCAGGCGCTGTCGGTGATCGAGACGGGCGCGCCCGAACGCTTCGGCTTCGACGATGCGGACATCGCGCTGATGTGCGCGTCGCACAGCAGCGAGGACCGGCATATCGAACGCACGCGCGCGATGCTCGCCAAGGTCGCCGCGCACGAATCGGACTTGCGTTGCGGCGGCCATCCGCCGTTGTCGGATGCGGTGTACCGCTCATGGATCAAGCGCGACTACACGCCGACCGGCGTGTGCAGCAACTGTTCGGGCAAGCACGTCGGGATGCTGGCCGGCGCGCAGGCAATTGGCGCCGCAATGGCCGACTACCATCTGCCCGACCATCCGATGCAGGTGCGCGTGAAGCACGTGGTGGCCGATGCGTGCGGGCTGCGCGACGACGAAGTGGGCTGGGCGATCGACGGATGCAACCTGCCGACGCCGGCGTTTTCGCTGGACCGGCTCGCGCGTCTCTACGCATCGCTGGCCGACGGTGCGGATACGGTGGAGGCGGGCGGTGGCGCAATCAGCGATCGCGTGCGTGCACTGGCGCGGATTCATCGTGCGATGACCGCGTATCCGGAGCTGGTTGCCGGCGAAGGGCGCTATTGCACGGTGCTGATGAACGCGTTCGACGGGCAGGTGGTCGGCAAGCTCGGCGCCGATGCGTGCTACGGGATCGGCGTGCGGGCGTCCGAGCGCACGCGGGCGCTGGGTGCCGACGGCGCGCTCGGCATCTCGGTGAAGGTCGAGGACGGCAATCTCGACGTGCTCTACATGGTCGTCAGCGAACTTCTCGAGCGGCTGCAGATCGGCACGTCCGCGCAGCGCGCGCCACTGGCCGGCTTTCATCGGCCGCGAATGCTCAATACGCAGGGCGTCGAGATCGGGCACGCCGCGTTCCCGTTCGAATTGCAGCCGGGCTGAACGGTGCGGATGCGCTGACGCCGCCGGCCCGCGACCCGGGCCGTGCGTGGCGGCGTGCGCGCGCGTCTGCCTGTCGGCCGGCGCGAGCGTGAAGGCGAGCGCGTGCGCTACGCGCTAAGCGCCGCGAATCTTCGTCAGTTCCAGCGCCGACAACTCGCCGATATGCGCGAGGTGTTCCGCGAGAAAGTCCTTCAGCACGCGCAGCTTCGCCGAGCTGCGCCGGTTCGCCAGATACGCGATGTAGATGTATTCGCCCGTCAGCCGGTTCTGCAGCCGGTAGCGCGGCAGCACGGCTTCGAGCCGGCCGCTCGCGAGCAAGTCGCGCACCAGCCAGATCTCGAACTCCGCGATGCCGAGCCCCGCGCAGGTCGCTTCGAGCAGCAGTTCCGAATGGTCGGTGACGAGGTTGCCGGCCGGCAGCAGGCTGTGATGCGCGTCGCCGTTCACGAGATCCCAGCGCGGATCGCCTTCCGGATGCACGTAGCGCAGGCAGTTGTGTTGCTTGAGCTCGTCCGGCGTGGACGGGCGCCCGCAGCGGTCGAGATAGCCGGGCGTCGCGCACAGGATGCTGTCGTTGCGCGACAGGCGGTGGACGACGAGGTTGTCCAGGTAATTCTCGCCTTCGTGAATGTCGAGATCGAAGCCACCGGCCACGAGGTCGTTGTGGTTGTCGGTAAGCCGCACGTCGAGCTGGATCGTCGGGTAGCGCGCGAGGAACGGTGCGACCAGCGGCGCGAGATGACGGCGGCCGAATGCCACCGGCGCGGTGAGCTTCAGCGGGCCGCTCGGCTGCGCATTCAGCTCGGCGACGACGCGCAAGGTGTCGTCGAGATCGGCGATCAGCGTGACGGCGCGTTCCAGGTAGATATGGCCGGCTTCGGTGAGCGTCACGCTGTGCGTCGAGCGGTGCAGCAGTGCGACGCCGAGGGCCTCCTCGATCGCCGTGACCTTGCGCGCGACGGTGGACGTCGACACATGCATCTCCTTCGCGACCGCTGAAAAACTCCCCGTTTCGACCACTCTCACGAACGCGCGCATTGCGCCCATGTGATCGATGCCGGATTCTTTCGCGCCTTTTTTCATTCGATTCTCGCTGTTGCGTCCCACGCAAAACCGCTTTCGATAATACAGAAGCGAGCTTGTTTTTGCAAAGGCATAGAATGCGAACCCGTCGCGTCGGCAAGCGGCGAACGACGAGCGGCACGAGACACCCAGGAGGGCACGATGACAGAAAACGGCTTCCGCGTCGAAGCGGATCTTTTAGGTAAACGAAGTATTCCGGACGACGCGTACTACGGCGTTCATACGCTGCGCGCGAAGGAGAATTTCGACATTTCGGGCCGCACCATTGCGTCGCTGCCGTATCTCGTGATGGCGCTCGCCGCCGTGAAGGAGGCCGCGGCCGACGCGAACTGCGAGCTCGGGCTGCTGCCGCAGCCGTACCGCGATGCGATCGCCGCCGCGTGCGTCGAGATCCGCGAAGGGCGCCTGCACGACCAGTTCGTCGTCGACATCATCCAGGGCGGCGCCGGCACGTCGACCAACATGAACGCGAACGAGGTGATCTGCAATCGCGCGCTCGAAATCATGGGGCACGCGCGCGGGCAGTACGAAACCCTGCATCCGAACGAGCACGTCAATCTCGCGCAGAGCACCAACGACGTTTATCCGACTGCGATCCGCGTCGCGACCTGCTTCGCGGTCGAGCACCTGCTCGAAGCGATGGCGCGCCTGCGCGATGCGTTCGCGGAGCGGGCCGACGCATTCGCCGGCTTGCTGAAGCTCGGCCGCACGCAGCTGCAGGACGCGGTGCCGATGACGCTCGGCCAGGAGTTCTCGACCTACGCGGTGATGCTGACGGAAGACATTGCGCGGCTGCAGGAAGCCGGCTGGCTGATTCGCGAGATCAATCTCGGCGCGACCGCGATCGGCACGGGGATCACCGCGCATCCGCAGTACGCGGAGAAGGCGCTCGCGGCGCTGCGGCGCATTACCGGGCTCGACCTGAGCACCGCGCCGAACCTGATCGAAGCGACCCAGGATTGCGGCGCGTTCGTGCAGGTGTCGGGCGTGCTCAAGCGGATCGCCGTGAAGCTGTCGAAGATCTGCAACGACTTGCGGCTGCTGTCGAGCGGCCCGCGCGCGGGGTTCGGCGAGATCAACCTGCCGCCGGTGCAGGCCGGCTCGTCGATCATGCCCGGCAAGGTGAATCCGGTGATCCCGGAAGTCGTGAACCAGGTCGCGTTCGAGGTGTTCGGCAACGACCTGACCGTGACCTTCGCCGCCGAGGCCGGGCAGCTTCAGCTCAACGCGTTCGAGCCGGTGATCGCCAGCGCGCTGTTCCGCAGCTTCAGCCATCTCACGGCCGCCTGCACGACGCTCGCGCAGCGGTGCGTGAGCGGGATCACCGCGAACCCCGAACGGCTGCGCGAAACGATGGAGCGCTCGGTCGCGCTCGCGACCGCGCTGAACCCGTACATCGGCTACAAGCGCGCGACCGCCGTGGCGGCCGAGGCGCATGCGACCGGCAAGTCGATCCGCGAGGTCGTGCTGGAGCGCGAGTGGATGACCGATGCGCAGGTCGAAGAAGCGCTGCAGCCCGAGGCGCTGATCCGGCCGCGCGTGCTTTGACGCTGGTTGGGCGCGCCGCCGGTGCGTGACGCCGGCGGCTTGCGTGCGGCTGCACCCGAAGCGCCCCCCGCGCGGGGCGCGACACATCAAGAAACAACGGAGACTCACGATGAACCACAGCAGCGAGCGCCCGGCCGATCCGGCCGGCGGCGCGGATTCCCGTCATGCCGACCCCGATGCGATGTTCGCGTCGCACGAAGCCGGCTATGCGAAGCAGTTGAAGCCGCGGCACGTGCAGATGATTGCGATGGGCGGCGCGATCGGCACCGGCCTCTTTCTCGGTGCGGGCGGGCGCCTGCAGCATGCGGGGCCCGCGCTCGCGCTCGTGTATCTCGTCTGCGGCGTGTTCGCGTTCCTGATCATGCGCGCGCTCGGCGAGCTCGTGATGCACCGGCCGACCAGCGGCAGCTTCGTGTCGTACGCACGCGAGTTCATGGGCGAGCGCGCGTCGTTCGTCGCGGGCTGGATGTACTACCTGAACTGGGCGACGACCGGCATCGTCGACATTACCGCGGTCGCGATCTACATGAAGTACTGGGCCGTGTTCACGGACGTGCCGCAGTGGGTGTTCGCGCTCGGCGCGCTCGGGATCGTGTCGGTGATGAACATGATCGGCGTGAAGGTGTTCGGCGAGATGGAGTTCTGGTTCTCGATTGTCAAGGTCGGCACGCTCGCGGTGTTCCTCGCGGTCGGCGCCGTGTTTCTCGCGAGCGGCCATCCGGTCGCCGGCCAGATGCCGGGGCTGCATCTCGTCGCGGATCACGGCGGGATCTTTCCGCACGGCATCCTGCCGGCCGTGCTGATCGTGCAGGGCGTCGTGTTCGCTTACGCGAGCATCGAGCTCGTCGGCGTCGCGGCGGGCGAGACCGCCGATGCGCGCAAGGTCTTGCCGAAAGCCATCAACAGCGTGATGTGGCGCATCGCGCTGTTCTATGTCGGTTCGGTCGTGCTGTTGACGATGCTGCTGCCGTGGACGGCGTACAGCGCGCACGAAAGCCCGTTCGTGACGTTCTTCAGCAAGCTCGGCGTGCCGTACGTCGGCACCGTGATGAACGTCGTGGTGCTGACCGCCGCGCTGTCGAGCCTGAACTCCGGCCTCTATTCGACCGGGCGCGTGCTGCGTTCGCTCGCGATGGGCGGATCGGCGCCGCGCTTCGTGTCGCGGATGAACGCGCGCGGCGTGCCGTACGGCGGGATCCTGATCACGGTCGCGATCAATGCGATCGGCGTGCCGCTGAACTACATCGTGCCGGCGCAGGCGTTCGAGATCGTGCTGAACATGGCGTCGCTCGGGATCATCACGACGTGGGGCTTCATCGTCATGTGCCAGATCCTGTTCCGCCGCGCGGTCGATCGCGGCGAGCTGAAGGCCGTGTCGTTCCGGATGCCCGGCGCGCCGTTCACGTCGTGGCTCACGCTGGCCTTCCTCGTCGGCGTGCTGGTGCTGATGGCGTTCGACTATCCGGGCGGCACGTGGACCATCGCGACGATTCCGGTCGTCGTGCTCGCGCTGGTGATCGGCTGGAAGCTGGCGAAGCGCGGCGCCGCGCGGGAGCAGGCGGCGGATGCGCGTGCGTCCGCGGCCACGCGCGCCGTCGCCGATCCGGCGCGGGGCGCCTGAAGAAGGGGCGCGCCGGGCATGCCGAGTCGTTTGCGGCCGATGCCCGGCGTCCCGTTACGGTCAGTTCAACCCGGTGCGCTCGCCGACCCAGCGGCCGAAATCGCCGGCCATCTCCGCGGTCAGTTCATGGCCGGCCGCATACAGCCGCGTATCGTGCGCGACGCCGAGCGCCGTGAGTTTCGCGTCGGCGGTGTCGGCCCACGCGACGGGCAGCTTGTCGTCGGCGCGGCCGTGCACGATCAGCGCATGGAGCGGGCGAAGCGCATCGCGCGGCGCGATCAGCGGATCGATTTCGGGCAGGATGCGCCCGCACAACACCGCGAATGCGGTGACGTCCTGCGGCGACGTGAGGCCGACGCTTGCGCTCATGATGCCGCCCTGGCTGAAGCCGGCGATCACCGTCGGCAACGCGGCGCCCGCGTCACCGCTGGCGTGGAAGGCGCGCAGCAGCGCGATCAGCTTGATGCGGCTCGCGTCCGCGCGGGCCGCGTCGATTTCCGGGCCGTTCGGCCCGAAGCGCACCGGAAACCAGGCGTGCTGGTTGGGCCCGAACGCGAGCGGGGCGCGCAGGAATGCGATCTCGATGCGCGGATCGATGACGTCGGCCAGGTTCAGCAGGTTGGTTTCGTTGCCGCCGACGCCATGCAGCAGCAACAGGCGGGCAGCGGGGCGGCCGGTGGCCGGGCGCAGCCGGTACTGGAGGCCCGACTCGGGATCGGTGGTCAGCGGCAGGACGTCGGTCATTGCATGTATCCGGAAAGGGGAGCGATGCGACAGTCTAGGGCGTGCGGACTGCGACGTGAATCGCCGGTGTGCGATTGATTGTTTCCTGTCTGGAATGAATCGGGTGCTCCGCGGCGCTCGGTGGCCCATTGTTCATATGCCGACGGGATGACTCGTCATCAGGGCGCGCAGTTGCTAAAATAGATACATTTTGTAGATACATGAGGGGCGGAGATGGATACTGCCAAGATTTTCAAGCATGGTGGATCGCAGGCCGTCCGTCTGCCGAAGGATTTCCGCTTCGAAACGACCGAGGTCCGGATTCGTCGCCACGGTTCATCCGTCATTCTCGAACCGGTGCCGCAAGACTGGGCATGGCTCACGCCGCTGATCGGCCCGGTCGACGCCGATTTCGAAGCTGCCGCCACGACCGAGCCTGCCGCTCAGGCGCGCCCGGATCTGGACGTATTTGAATGAAATTTCTGCTGGATACCCATGCGGTCATCGCCATCATGAAAGGCGAGTCGGCCATGCTGGCACGGCTGCGCACGTATCAGCCAGCAGATTTCGGCCTGCCGGCGATCGTCGCGCATGAACTCTATTACGGTGCCTGCAAGAGCCAGAGAGCGGCAGCGAACGTGGCACGTGTCGAGGCACTTCAGTTCGAGGTGGTGTCGTTCGATGTGGAAGATGCTCAGCACGCCGGTGCGATTCGTGCCGAGCTGACCGCGGCAGGAACCCCGATCGGTCCGTACGATGCGCTGATCGCCGGGCAGGCGCGCGCGCGGCGTCTGGTGCTCGTCACGCATAACGTGCGCGAGTTTGCGCGAGTCCCGGGGCTGCAAGTCGAGGATTGGCTCGCCGAGGCGCGTGAAAACTGATCGCATGGCGGTCATGCGGTAACGAGAGCGGATTCGTTCGACGCGCGGACGCCGCCCGAACATCACCGCAACCGAACCACCGTCGACTTCAACTCCGTCAATTTCTCCCGCGCGCGCAGCGCGTTGCAGCGCCGCCGGAGATAGCGCACCGTCGTCGCGGCTTCGTCGTTGCCGCGTCGATGGCATGCTCCATCTCCGCTCATACCCTTCCATCGACATCGATCGATGCGAGTGACTGTCCTTATGCGGAAGTATCCGTTTATTGAGGACTATCGAAAAATTGCGTCCTGACTAATCCGCATCGCAACGCCGAAACAGCGGCGACGTTACAGCGCGCCATGCGCACGGTCGCGTACACGCATCAAGCACAGCACCCAGTACCGCTAGGGAAAACCATAGTGCGCTCTCGAAAGATCGAGTAAGCGCGCAGTCAGCTTCGCTCTTCAGAATCGCCACACTCATTCAAAAGCAAACCAGGAGACAGGCGATGCATGATGGGTTGGTGAAAAAAATCGAAGCGCATCCGAAGTATGCGCAGCTCAAGCGGCGGCGCAATACGCTCGGTATCTTCCTGACCGTGCTGATGCTGATCGTGTACTACGGCTACATTGCACTGATCGCATTCGACAAGTCGTTCCTCGCGAAGCCCGTCAGCACCGGCGTGACGAGTGTCGGCGTACCGGTCGGCATGGCGGTGATCGTGTTCACCGTCGTCATCACCGGCATCTACGTGCGCCGCGCGAACAACGAATACGACCAACTGACGCAGGACATCCTGCAGGACGTCGCCCAATGAAGAAGACTCTTTCGATGACGCTGGTCGCGCTGCTGGCTGCGGGAGCGTGCGGCGTGGCCGTCGCGGGCGGCGGCGATGTCGGGCAGACCGCCAAGCAGGCAACCAACACCACGGCCATCGTCCTGTTCGCGCTGTTCGTCGCAGGGACGTTGTGGATCACCAAGTGGGCGGCTTCGCGCACACGTTCCGCCGCGGATTTCTACACCGCCGGCGGCGGCATCACCGGGTTTCAGAACGGCCTGGCGATCTCGGGCGACTACATGTCGGCGGCATCCTTCCTCGGCATTTCCGCTGCAGTGATGACGTCGGGTTACGACGGCCTGATCTACTCGATCGGCTTCCTGGTCGGCTGGCCGATCATCACGTTCCTGATGGCCGAGCGGCTGCGCAACCTCGGCAAGTTCACCTTCGCCGACGTCGCGGGCTACCGCTTCGAGCAGGGGCCGATCCGCAGTTTCGCCGCGATCGGCACGCTGGTGGTGGTGGCGTTCTACCTGATCGCGCAGATGGTCGGCGCGGGGCAGCTCATCAAGCTGCTGTTCGGTCTCGACTACTGGGTGGCGGTCGTCATCGTCGGCGCGCTGATGATGGTCTACGTGCTGTTCGGCGGCATGACGGCTACCACCTGGGTGCAGATCATCAAGGCGTGCATGCTGCTCGCGGGCGTGACGTTCATGGCGATCATGGTGCTCGCGCAGTACGGCTTCAGCCCGGAGGCGCTGTTCGCCCATGCCGTGGAAGTCAAGACCGCGATCGCCGCGAATGCCGGCAAAGCGCCGGACGACGCGACCCGGATCGGGCTGTCGGTGATGTCGCCGGGCGGGTTCATCAAGGATCCGATCTCGGCCATCTCGTTCGGCATGGCGCTGATGTTCGGCACCGCCGGCCTGCCGCACATCCTGATGCGCTTCTTCACGGTGCCGGATGCGAAGGAAGCGCGTAAGTCCGTGTTCTGGGCCACCACCTGGATCGGCTACTTCTACGTGCTGATCTTCATCATCGGGTTCGGTGCGATCACGCTGGTGCTGACCAATCCGGAGCTGTCCGACGTGGCCAAGGGCGTGATCAAGGGCGGCGCGGGCACGGCCAACATGGCCGCGGTGCTGGTGGCCAAGACGGTGGGCGGCGACGTGTTCTACGGCTTCATCTCGGCCGTGGCGTTCGCGACGATTCTGGCGGTGGTCGCCGGGCTCACGCTGTCGGGCGCGTCGGCGGTGTCGCACGACCTCTACGCGACCGTCTTCAAGAACGGCAACGCGAATAGTGCCGACGAACTGAAGGTGTCGCGCATCACGACGCTGGTGCTCGGCGTGATCGCCGTGCTGCTGGGCATCGCGTTCGAGAAGCAGAACGTCGCGTTCATGGTGTCGCTGGCGTTTGCCGTGGCGGCGTCGGCCAATTTCCCGGTGCTGTTCCTGTCGATGATGTGGAAGGGCTGCACCACGCGTGGCGCGGTCATTGGCGGCTTCCTGGGGCTGGTCTCGTCGGTGGGGCTGACGATCGTGTCGCCGTCGGTGTGGGAAGCGACGCTCGGTTATCCGAAGGGTTCGGCGTGGTTCCCGTACACGTCGCCGGCGTTGTTCTCGATGACGATCGGCTTCGTGGGCGTGTGGCTGTTCTCGGTACTCGACACGAGCCTGCGCGCGAAGGCGGAGAAGGGCGCGTTCGCCGCGCAGCAGGTGCGTTCGGAAACGGGGCTGGGGGCGACTCGCGCCAGCAGCCACTGACCGGTCGTGAGCCAAATACGCCCGCCCCGGGGCTGACGATGCAGCACATCGCATCGTCGGCCCCAGGGCGGGTGGTATCGTTTTCATCCGTCGGTCGAATCTCGCTCCGGCAATAAAAAATCGCGAATTCGACTGAATTCGTCGATAATGCGCAAACGTTTTACGAAAGCCCGGTTGCGGTTAATTCGCGGATTAAATAAATAAAAATAAAATATCCGGATCTGGAATTTACAGGCCGCGCAGGATCGCCGTTCGAAGCCTTGTGGCACGAGGTTAACGGCAGATTACGGCAATACTTTAGGGCTCTTTCGTCACAATTATTCATTTCATTTTTATCAATGAACAATTGATTTCCGGTCATCGGAGCGTCATACACCATCCCCGATAATTCGGCGCTCACATTCTTTCAATAGACCAAACGGCGATCGAAGCCGAATCGCTGCGGGGAGCTGTACTCATGACCATCCGTCATCGCATTACGCTGCTAGTCGTCCTGACGTTCTTCGCGCTGTCCGCGATCGGCATCTATGCCGTGTACCAGACGCGCAAGAGCGCGTCCGAGGTACGCCAGGTCACCCAGGGAATCGTGCCGAGCGCGCTCGCGTCGGCGGATCTCGTCGCCGATGTGAAGAACATCCAGATCGCGACGATGACGCTCATCTACGCGCCCGACGCGAACACCGCCGCCCAGGCGCGCGACGAGCTGAAGGCGAAGCAGGGCGCGCTGCGCGCCGCACTCGACGTGCAGGCGAAGTCGGCGGTCGGCCAGGCGCAGGTCGGGCTCGTCTCGCAGGCGAAGGAGAGCGCCACGAACTATTTCGCGGCGATCGACGACACCGTGAAGATGAAGGCCGACGGCAAGCCCGAGATGGCGCAGGCGTACCTGTTCGCGAACGTCGCGCAGTATCGCGACGAACTCGAAAGCATCGTCGACACGCTGCGCGTCGAGAAGAACCGCCAGAAGGACGACGCGATCAACGCGCTGAACGGGATGCTGTCGACGACGGCGACCGCGATCGCGGGCGTCGCCGGCACGGTGATCGTGCTGCTGACCGCGCTCGGCCTGCTGCTGTATCGCCAGATCACGCGCCCGCTGATCGGGATGCAGACGGCGATGAGCGAGATCGCGACGAGCCAGGATTTCACGCGCCGCGTGCCGGTGGGCCGGATGGACGAAATCGGCCATTCGATCGTCGCGTTCAACGGGATGATCGAGAAGATCCAGGAGAACTCGGCGCAGCTCAAGCAGAAGACGGCCGACATCCAGGCGATGCTGCAGAACATGCAGCAGGGGATCCTGACCGTCGTCGAAGGCGGCGTCGTGCATGCGGAGTATTCGGCGTACCTCGAAACCATCTTCGAGACGAGCGACATCGCGGGCCGCGACCTGATGGCGCTCGTGTTCGACGACTCGAACATCGGTTCCGACGCGCGTTCGCAGGTCGATGCGGCCGTGCATGCGTGCCTCGGCGAAGACAGCATGAACTTCGAGTTCAACGAGCACCTGCTGGTGAACGAGGTCGCGAAGCGGATGCCGGACGGCCGCGACAAGTGGCTCGACCTGAGCTGGTCGGCGATCACCGACGAGACCGACACGGTCGTGCGCCTGATGCTGTGCGTGCGTGACGTGACCGAGATTCGCGAGCTGACCGCGCAGGCCGGCGAGCAGCAGCGCCGCCTCGAGATGATCGGCGAGATTTTGTCGATCAGCCAGGACAAGTTCCACGACTTCGTGCACAGCGCGAAGGGCTTCCTCAGCGAGAACGAGCGGATGATCCGCCAGCACGAGCGTGCCGATCATTCGATCGTCGCGGCGCTGTTCCGCAACATGCATACGATCAAGGGCAATGCGCGCACGTACAGCCTCCAGCACCTGACGAACATCGTCCACGAAGCGGAGCAGGCGTACGACTCGCTGCGCCGCGCGGACGGCGGCCCGGAATGGAACCGCGACGCGCTGATGGACGACCTGGCCCGCGTGCGCGAGGCGGTCGAGCACTACGCGACGATCAACGCGGTCACGCTCGGTCGCAGCGGCGAAGCGGTGCAGGGCGCGGACTTCCTGATGGTCGAACGCGCACATATCAGCGAGAGCCTGCGCGTGCTCGACGGCGCCGATCCGGCGAACGCGGCCGACTGGCATGCGGCCCGCGACGCCGTGCGTCGCATGCTGAGCCAGCTCGGCACGCAGGGCATCGGCGACGCGCTCGGCGGCGTGATCGAGTCGTTGCCGTCGCTCGCGGCCGAACTCGGCAAGCCGGCGCCGGTCGTGCATATCGACAGCCACGGCCACCGCGTGCGCAGCGAAATCGCCGCGACGCTGAAGAACGTGTTCATGCACCTGCTGCGCAACTCGATGGACCACGGGATCGAATCGTCCGACGAGCGGCGCGCGGCCGGCAAGGCGGTATCCGGCACGATCGACATCGCGGTCGGCGTGGGCGGCGGCGAGCTGTGGTTCGTGCTGAGCGACGACGGCCGCGGCCTCGCGCTCGACCGGATTCGCGGCATCGCCCGCGAGCGCGGCTGGATCGATGCCGACCACGACGCGGCGCTGTCCGACGACGCAGTGGCCGAGCTGATCTTCCGGCCGGGGTTCTCGACCGCGAATGCCGTGACCGAAGTGTCGGGCCGCGGCGTCGGCATGGACGCGGTGCGCAACTTCCTGAAGCGCGACGGCGGCGATATCGCGTTGCGTTTCACCGACGATCGCGTCGGCGCGCCGTATCGCGCGTTCGAGACGATCGTGTCGCTGCCGGCCCGCTTCGCGGCGGACGGCGCCGCCCAGGGCGTCGCGCACGAACGTGCGCGCAGCGCGGATATCGGCACGGCGGAGTGATGACGTGATGGTGCAGGCGTGGATGATCCAGATGGCCGCCGCACTGGCGGGCGGTGTCGTCGTCGCAATCGTGGCGGCGGTCGTGTTTCGTGTGGCGCGCAAGCGGCTTGTCGCGGCGCTTGAACGCGATACGGCGCAGTTGCGCGGTGCGCTCGACGCAGCCGATGAGCGCGTCGCCGACGCCGCGTCGGCGCATGCGGAGGCAGCCGACGCATGGGCGCAGCGCGAGGCGCAGC
>NZ_JAAGPG010000809.1:0-2546 GCF_017104665.1 Burkholderia sp. Se-20378
CGCCGGCACGCGCCGCCGCCGGACGCGCACCGCGCGCGACCTGGCGCGCGCATGCGCCGCTATGGCTGATGTGCGCACCCGCATTCGCGCTGTTCGCCGCACTCGTGCTCGTGCCGCTCGCGATGACGTTCGTGCTGACGTTCTACCGCTTCGACCCGGCGACGGGCGCGATCGCCGCGTTCCAGTTCGGCAACTACGCGGAAGTGCTCGGCTCGTCGTACTTCCACACGATCTTTCTGCGCACCTTCGGGATCGCCGTGCTCACGACCGCGATCTGCGTCGCGGTCGGCACGCCGGAAGCGTACGTGCTGTCGAAAATGCGCGACCCGTGGCGCTCGCTGTTCCTGCTCGCGATCCTCGCGCCGCTGCTCGTGTCGATCGTCGTGCGCGCGTTCGGCTGGAGCATGCTGCTGAACACGAGCGGGCTCGTGAACCGGACGCTCGGGCTCGTCGGCCTCGGGCCGTACAAGCTTGAATACACGACCTTCGCGATCGTGATCGCGCTGGTGCACGTGATGCTGCCGTTCATGGTGATTCCCGTGTGGACCGCGCTGCAACGGCTCGATCCGCAGACCGAGCACGCGGCGCTGTCGCTCGGCGCGTCGCCGTTCACGACGCTGCGCCGCATCGTGCTGCCGCAACTGATGCCGGGCGTGCTGTCGGGGAGCCTGATGGTGTTCGGGCTGTCGGCGAGCGCGTTCGCGATTCCCGGCCTGCTCGGCGGGCGCCGGCTGAAGGTTGCCGCCACGGCCGTCTACGACGAATTCCTCGGCTCGCTGAACTGGCCGCTCGGCGCGACGATCGCGGTCCTGCTGCTGGTCGCGAACCTCGTCGTGATGCTCACCTACTACCGCGTGCTCGAACGCCGCTACGCGCGCAGCCTCGGAGGCGCAACCCGATGAGAAAGAACGGCCCCTTCGCCCTCGCGTTCCACACGCTCGTGATCGTGTTCGTGCTCGCGCCGCTCGTGATCGTCGTGCTGGTCGCGTTCACGCCGGACGAAACGCTGACGCTGCCGACCCACGGGCTGTCGCTGCGCTGGTTCCGCGCGATCCTCGACTACCCCGACTTCGTCACCGCGTTCTTCAACAGCCTGAAGCTCGCCTTCGCATCGGCGACGCTGTCGCTCGCGATCGCGCTGCCGGCGGGCCTCGCGATCGGCCGCGCGACGTTTCCCGGCCGCGCGTTCCTGAACGGGCTGCTGCTGTCGCCGCTGGTGATCCCCGGCCTCGTGCTCGGCATCGCGTTGCTGCGCTTCTTCGCGCTGATCGGCGCGACCGGCTCGTTCGCATGGCTCGTGCTCGCGCACATGATCGTCATCACGCCGTTCGTGATGCGGCTCGTGCTCGCGTCCGTCGCCGGCCTCGACCGCAGCATCGAGCAGGCCGCGTGCTCGCTCGGCGCGGACCCGTGGACGACCTTCCGCCGCATCACGCTGCCGATGATCGTGCCGGGCATCACCGGCGGCTGGCTGCTCGCGTTCATCAACAGCTTCGATGAGCTGACGATGTCGATCTTCGTCACGTCGCCGCAGACGGTCACGCTGCCCGTGCGCATGTACATGTACGCGACCGAGTCGATCGACCCGATGATGGCGTCGGTGTCGGCGCTCGTCATCTTCATCACCGCCGGCGCGATGCTGCTGCTCGATCGCGTGTACGGCCTGAACCGCATCCTGATCGGCCAACACTGACGATGACTTCCGTTTCCCGCTCAACCGAACCCGTGGACGACGGCGCGCAGTTCGTGCGCGTCGCGGAGCGCGAGCGCGCCGCGATTGCGTTCACGCTCGACGGCCATCCCGCGCAGGCACTGGCCGGCGACACCGTGCTCACCGCGATCCTCGTCGCGCAGCGTCGCGTGCGCGTCAGCGAATTCAGCGGCCTGCCGCGTGCGGGCTTCTGCCTGATCGGCGCGTGCCAGGACTGCTGGGTGCGCACCGAGGCAGGCGCACGCGTGCGCGCATGCTCGACGCCGATCGCCGACGGCATGCGGATCGTCACCGCCGCGCAGCCCGTTGCAACCGGAGACGTGCGATGAACGACGCACTGCAACCGGTGATCGTCGGCGCGGGCCCGGCCGGTGTACGCGCAGCCGAGGCGCTGGTCGACGCGGGCCTGCGCCCCGTCGTGATCGACGAGAACGCGCGCTGGGGCGGGCAGATCTACCGGCAACCGCCAACAGACGGCGCTTTCTCGCGCGGCAAGCGCACGCTGTACGGGTTCGAGGCCGCCAAGGCCGACGTCGTGCACCGGACCATGGCCGCGCTGCTGCCGCACGTCGACTACCGGCCGGACACGCTCGCGTGGGCGTGCGGCGCGGGCCGCGTCGATACGCTGCAGGGCGGCCGCGAAGTGACCGTGCCGTATTCGCACCTGATCGTCGCGAGCGGCGCGACTGACCGCATGCTGCCGGTGCCGGGCTGGACCCTCGCGGGTGTCTATACGCTCGGCGGCGCACAGGTCGCGCTGAAGGCGCAGGGCTGCGCGATCGGCCGACGCATCGTGTTCGCGGGCACGGGGCCGCTGCTGTATCTCGTCGCGTAC
>NZ_JAAGPG010000810.1:0-241 GCF_017104665.1 Burkholderia sp. Se-20378
GGATCTTTAAAAAAAAAAAAAAAAAAAAAAAACACACACAACAACGACCGCAACAAACAACACCACAGCACTCACCAGTCACAACGCGCCCACCACCACCCACCACTGTGCGGGAGCCACACATAGAAACAAAGTACACGACACTCACCAGGTGCTGGAAGACGACAGTCAACACACGAGTCGACTAACGAACAAGACATCTAACACACAAATCACACAAAAACAAACAGACTACAGAGAA
>NZ_JAAGPG010000811.1:0-236 GCF_017104665.1 Burkholderia sp. Se-20378
GACGATTCTCGAGCTATGGTCGGTGTCTGGGTCGTAGGAGTGTGGTGTACGTGCACTTACACGTTTGTGGTGATGTCGTATGAGTGTTCGAATGTGGTGAGTTGTAGGCTGTACGAGCACCGTAGCGTCTGAGTAGCTGTGGTGGTCCACGTTTCAGTAGTGTAGTTGGATCGTTATCTTTCCGTTGTGGGTGGGGGGGGGGGGGGGGGGGTTTTTTGTTTTTTTTTTTTTTTAAG
>NZ_JAAGPG010000812.1:0-2543 GCF_017104665.1 Burkholderia sp. Se-20378
TGACGTCCTGCGCCATCGTCGCGGCGAGGCCGATCGCGAAGCTCGCCGCGAGCAGCAGCCCGAGCGACGGCGCGATGGCGGCGAGCAGCAGCGCGATGACCAGCGTCGCGGCCTTGGTCACGATCACGCGGCGGCGGTGGAAGCGGTCGCCGAGCGGCGCGAGCAGCAGGATGCCGAGCGCATAGCCGAGCTGCGTGAGCGTCGGCACGAAGCCGATCGCACGTGCCGACGCGCCGAGATCGGGCCCGAGCGCGCCCAGCATCGGCTGCGAGTAGTAGAGCGGCGCGACCCCGAGGCCGGCAGCGGCCGCGAGCAGCAGCACGAGCCGGCGATCGGGCATCGAATGGGCGGCCGGATGGGCCGGGGCGTGGGCTGCGCGGGGCGCGGCATCGAGACGGGACGGGGTGGACATCGCGTACTTCCTGGATGGGGTGAAGGAATGGACGCGAGTGTGGCGGCACGCGACCGGCCACGGTAGTGCCGCCCTGCGCAGATTTGTTATACGCTCCACGCATGACTGAAAAATCTCGACTCTCTCCCGCTGCTGGCGGGTCTCCGCGCATTCAGGCCGTGCCGGTGGACGGCGCCGGCTATCGTTTCGAGCTGATGGAAACCTTCGTACGCATAGTCGAGGCCGGCAGCCTGTCGGCCGCGGCCGCGCAACTGCATACGACGCAGCCGACGATCAGCCGGCGGCTGCAGGCGCTCGAACGTTCGCTCGGCATGCGCCTGCTGCAGCGGACGACGCATACGATGCGGCTGACCGTCGACGGCGAGCGCTGCTTCAAGCGCGCGAAGGAGTTGCTGGCGAACTGGGCGGCGTTCGAGGCCGATCTGCGCGGCGCACAGGAGGAGCCTGACGGGCTGCTGCGGGTCGCGGTGCCGCACGCGTTCGGCCAGGAGCGTTTCGTCGAGCCGCTCGCGCGGTTCCTGCGCGACTATCCGCGCGTGTCGGTGGAGTGGCTGCTGCAGGACGAGGTGCGGGATTTCGTCGGCAGCGGCATCGATTGCGCGATCCAGGTGGGCGAGCCGACCGATCCGGCCGTGGTCGCGATCCGGCTCTCGAAGGTGCCGCGCTTCGTGGTTGCCGCGCCGTCCGTGCTGAACGGCGCCGAGGTGCCGGCCGACCCCGACGCGCTGGCCGCGTTGCCGTGGCTCGCGCTGCGCACTTACTACCGCACCGAGCTGGCGCTCACGCATTCGGTCACGGGCGAGACGCGGCGCATCGCGATCCGCCCGCGCATCACGACCGCGAACCTGTACGCGTTGCGCAGTGCGGCGCTGCTGGGGGTGGGGGCGTGCGTCGGCTCGTCATGGATGCTGGCCGACCACCTCGCGCGCGGCGAGCTCGTTCATCTTGCGCCCGAGTGGCAGGCCGCGCCGCTGCCCGTCTACCTGACCTATCCGCATGCGCAGTTCTATCCGTCGCGGCTCGTGCGGTTCGCCGCGATGATGCGCGAGGCCGTGCCGGGGCTGGTCGAAGGGCGCGACGCCTGACGCGGAATACGGGATGTGCCGCGAGCGGAGGGTAGCGGCTTCAGCCGCGCCGGATCCCTTCGGGCAGCGCGCTGATGCGGCGCACCTCGGGCGAATCGAGCCACGCGCGCGACGTCGCGCAGTCGGCGAACATGTCGGTCGCATCCTCGCCCCAGAACAGGTCGCCGTCGAGTTCGAAGGTCGGCACGCCGAATACGGCGTGCGCGATCGCATCGTCGGTGTTCGCGCGCAGTGCGTCCTTCACCGGTTGGGCGTCGACGGCCGTCACGCCTTCCGGAAAGCCGACCGCTTCGCACAGCGCGGCGAAGCCTTCCGGTGTCGACACGTCCTGGCCGTCGCGCCAGATGTGCCGGAAGATCCGCCGGATCGCGTCGGGCGAATTGCCCATCGCGATCGCGAGGCGCAGCGGCTTGATCGGATTGAACGGGTGCGCGGGCGGCATCCGGAACGCAATCCCGAGCTTGTCCGCGCGATATTGCGCGTGGCGATAGGTGAACACGCGCTTCGCCGCGATCTCGGCTGGTGCCTTCTGCCCCCTGTGTGCGAGCAGTGCGCCGAGCACGATGGGCCGCGGCTCGAATGCGGCGGCGGCCGGCAACCGGTCGAATTGTTCCTGCTGCAGGTAGGCGAACGGCGAAACGAAATCGAAATACCAGGTGGCGGTGCGCGTGGCGTTCATGGTGGCTGCCCTCAAGCGTGTCCGGTTGGCGGTGGCACGCACGGCACGCCCGCGGGCGGCGCGCGATGCATGCATCGGCGGCCAGTGTCGCACGCGGCCGCCTTTTGCGCTGTTGCGTAGCGAGGCGCGCGCAGCCCGCTTGTGACCGGCGCTTACGACCGCTTATGACGCGTCGTCGCCGTGGCCCGCCATCGACGCGAGCCGCGCGAGGCTGTCACGCACGGCCGCCGCGTCGTAGCGTGCGCCCGCGAGATCGGAAGAGCGTAGTGTAGGGCAAGACTGTGCGCCAGCGTGTGGCTCTCGCCGGCTGCCGAACTCTTCCATCACAAACCCCCACTCACACCAGCACACCCCACTCACACCCAAA
>NZ_JAAGPG010000813.1:0-239 GCF_017104665.1 Burkholderia sp. Se-20378
TTGATGTTGGGTTGATTATGTGTGTAGTCACTGTTCAGCTTAATGTATTGATTGCTTTTGTTATTGGTGATAGTATGCTTAAAGAAAGATGTTGATTTGATAGTGTTGTTGTGTTAATTTGAGATTGTCTCTTAAGAAGTTCATGGATTACT
The DNA here is from genome assembly GCF_017104665.1 of Burkholderia sp. Se-20378. Lineage (NCBI taxonomy): Bacteria > Pseudomonadati > Pseudomonadota > Betaproteobacteria > Burkholderiales > Burkholderiaceae > Burkholderia > Burkholderia sp. Se-20378. The sequence continues at coordinate 153 of NZ_JAAGPG010000813.1, forward strand.
AAGATGTGTTTAGTATTCGCATGCAGCTTACGCTCTCGTTGTCATATCGTTTTTGTTTTTTTTTTTTTTTTTGTTTTTTTTTTTTTA
>NZ_JAAGPG010000814.1:0-2443 GCF_017104665.1 Burkholderia sp. Se-20378
TCAAATTTGGCTTTCTACATTCGTTTCCGGCGGGTCGAGCCGCCGTCCCCCTGTCGATGCGGAGTCCCAAAGAATGAATCGTCACGATAGCGTTCGCGCCGCGTGCTGCGCGATGTTGGTCCTGGCCGGTACCGGCGCGCACGCGCAAAGCAACGTGACGCTGTACGGCGTAATCGATGCGGGCATCCGCTACGAAACGCACGGCGTGTCCTACGGCGCCGACGGCACGCCGGTGTCGACGGGCCGCAAGATCTCGATGGCCGACGGCGGCGGCCTGACGGAAAGCTACTGGGGCCTCAAGGGGCAGGAAGATCTCGGCGGCGGGCTGTCCGCGCAGTTCAACGTCGAGAGCCATTTCGGCCCGAACAGCGGCGCGATCGTGCCGGCCGGCTCGCCGAACTTCTTCCAGGTCGCGTACGTCGGGCTCACGTCGACGTCGCTCGGCCAGCTCGCGCTCGGGCGCCAGTACAACGTGCCGTTCGAGATGGTGTCGCTGACCTACGGCTCGAACCTGTGGGCCGGCCCGCAGGATCCGTACTTCAACCTGTTCAAGCCGGAGCAGACGATGCTCGCGGGCGCCCGCACCAGCAACATGATCCAGTACGGTGCGCAGCTCGGCAGCCTGTACCTGCTCGCGCAGTACGCGCCGGGCGGCCATGCGGGCGGCGGCGTGCTCGGCAGCCAGGCCGGCGCGGCGATCGCGTATGCGCCGGACAAGGGGCCGTTCACGGTTGGCGCATCGTTCATGCGCACCTGGGACGACGTCACCCACGCGAAATTCGACATCTATGGCGGCGGCGGCTCCGTCACGCTCGGCAACGCGACCGTCAACGCCGGCTATATCGAGAACGCGCGCGACAACGACTTCACGTCGTTCGAGAACGGCCCGTTCAGCTCGACCGATCTCGCCGCGCTCGGCATCATCTCGCCCGCGCAGGTGGTCGATCCGTCGACGCCCGGCGGGTTCCGGCGCCGCAAGATGGCGCTCGCGGGGCTGACCTACCGGTTCACGTCGGCGTTCACGGCCGCCGTCAACGCGTGGTGGACCACGCAGTCGGGCTACACGCCGGACTTCGACGGCCGCGCGCGCCAGTTCCAGGTGATCGCCGGCTACAGCCTGTCGAAGCGCAGCATGCTCTACGCGGAAGTCGACTATGCGATCTATCGCGGCGGCCTGGTCGGCGCGCAACTGGTCGGCGTGAACGGGCAGTCACCGAGCACGAGTACCACGCAGCTCGGCGCGACGGTCGGCCTGCGCCACTACTTCTGACGCGGGGCCGCACAGGATGTGGGCGATCGTGGCCGGGGAGGCACCGGGTCTCCGGCCGGGCGGGACGAGTACAATCCATGGAAAAAAATACGGAGCATCCATGGACGAACCCGACCGTTATACGACGGCGAATCTGCCGGTCCATCTGTTGCGGTGCCTCGCGGAGACAAGCAAGGAGCTGGGCATCGACCCCACGCGGCTGTGCCTCGGGCTCGGCTTCGACGTCGCGGACCTGTCGAATCCGTCGTGCCGGATTTCCTTGCGTCAGGCGAGCACGATGATCCGCCGCGCGCTCGACATGGCGCCGGGGCGGGCGCTCGGCCTCGAACTCGGCACGAGCGAGACGATCGCGTCGATCGGCCTGGTCGGCTACGCGATGCTGACGAGCCCGACGCTGAAGGACGCGATCTCGGTCGGGATGGAACTGCAGCGCCACACGGGGCCGCTGATGCGCTTCGAGGTGATCTCGGATGCGCGCACGCTGTCGATCCGCGCGACCAACGTCTTTCTCGAACCGGACATCGAGGCGTTCCTCGTCGAGGAAGCGTTCGGCAGCTTCATGAAGATCGGGCGCTCGCTGGTCGGCCCCGCGTTCCAGCCGAAGGTCGTCGATCTCAGCTACCCGCCGCCGGCGTATGCGGAACAATACGCACGTGTGTTCCCGTGCCCGGTGCGGTTCGAACAGGAGCAGAACCTGTTCTCATGCGACGCCGCACTCGGCAACCGCCCGATCGCGACCCACGATCCGCTCGCGCATCGCCAGGCGCTCGAATTCCTGCAGGACGCGCTGCCGCCCGAACCCGAAGGCACCGAATTTCTCGAATCGATCGAACGGATCATGCGGCGCGACCTGCGCCATGCGCCGTCGCTCGCCGAGATCGCCGCGCAGCTGTGCATGAGCGAGCGCACACTCCGCCGGCGGCTCGCCGATCAGGGTGTGTCGTATCAAACGGTGATCGACACGATCCGCAGGAAGCGCGCGTTCACGCTGCTGAGCAACCCGCGGCTGTCGATCGAGGACGTCGCGCACGAAGTCGGGTTCAGCGACGCGCACAACTTCCGGCGCGCGTTCAAGCGGTGGACGGGGCACGGGCCGCGCGAGGGGCAGCGGCCGGCGTAGCGCCCCCGCCGCGCAACCCCGCCGCCGTTACGCCGTGCCCGCCAGCGAACGAT
>NZ_JAAGPG010000815.1:0-2715 GCF_017104665.1 Burkholderia sp. Se-20378
TGCTGCAATGGAGCGCGACGTCGGACACGCTCGACCGGCATCTCGCGCAGGCTGGCTGGCAGCGCGCGACGCCGTGGTCGCCGGCCACCGCGCTGCGCTGGCTGTTGCCGCAGGCGCCGGCCGATGCGCTCCCGGTGCTGCCGCGCTATACGCATGGCGAAAGCACGCGCCGCGTGTTCGTCCGCGTCGATCCGGGCCAGCCGGAAAGCCGCCTCGTGCTGCGGCTGTGGCGTTATCCGTATGTGCTGCAGGACGCGCTCGGCATGCGGCCGCTGTGGTACGGCGCGTTGTATCGCGAGACGCTGCACCGGCCGGCACGGCTGATGACGATCGTGCGCACGACGACGATCGACGATGCGGCGACGATCGCGAAGGCGCTCGCGGTCGAGCCGACGATCGAGCATCCGCCGGCGGGGATGACGAACGCGCCGGCGGAGATGCTGCTGGTGTGGATGGTGAGGCCGTGAGCGGGTGGTGGCCGCTTATGCGTGCGCCGGCTGCGCAGGGACGACGGACAGGCGCAGGCCGACGGTCTTGAGCACCGCGAGCAGGGTTTTCAGCGTCGGGTTGCCGTTGGGGGAGAGCGTGCGATACAGCGATTCGCGGCTGATGCCGGCTTCGGCCGCAACCGCGCCGAGCCCGCCGTACGCTTCCGCGACCGTACGCAGCGCGAGCAGGCCGGCCGCGCGGTTGTCGGGATCGTCGAGCGATTCCATCGCGACGCGCAGATAGGCCACCGCGAGTTCGCGGTCGGCGCCGAGTTCGGCGACTTCCGCGTCGTGGTGCGATACCGCACCTTTGAGCTTGGTCATGTTTGCCTCCGTTTCCAGTTCGACCAGTGTTCCTTTGCACGCCTGATGTCGTCGGGTTGACTGCTTTTGTCGCCACCTGAAAGCAACAGCACCAGTGCGCCGCCGTACCGCCCGAAATACACGCGGTAGCCTGCGCCGACGTGGACGCGCAGTTCGATCACACCTTCGCCGACAGACTCGCAATCGCCGAAGTTGCCTGTCTGCACGCGGCGCAGGCGTTCGCGAATCCGGGCCTGCGCAAGCTTGTCGCGCACGGCGTTCAACCATTCGGTGAAGGGCTCGCGACCGTCGTCGCGCTGGTAGCGAAGAAGTTCGAACTTGGATAGCATTGTAACTTATAAGCTACAAAAAGGAAGAAGGGTAAATGGAGTGGTCGTGCGAGCTGCCGGGTGGTGCGCGTGGGGGACGTGTACGCATTGCCTGGTCGGGGCGACACACGACGCCGCATGCACGTTGCTGCGCATGCAGTGCCTTCGAAGTGCGGGATTTCAGGCAGCGAAGCCGGCTTCCCGGACGAAGATCATTCTTTCATCCGGTGCGCAGGGTGACGATTCGGCCGGATGGCCAAAGTCGATGGCCCGGTGACGGGCACGCGCGGCGGGTGGGGGGACGGGGAGACGAACGTAAAAAAACAAACCTGTCGGCGCCGGCGCGTCGCGCCTCGCGAGCCGACAGGCCTCCTGACATTACTGCTTCGCCGGCACGGCCGTCGCGACCTTGTCGAGCGCGGCCGGGATGTACGTGTCGAGCTGCGTAGTGACCGATTCGTAGAAATCGATCGGCTTGCCCCACGCGTCGGGTACGTCGACGTGCTTCCCGGACGCATATTCGGCGAGCGTGAACACCTTGCCGGCGGCCGACGGATAGAGCGCGAGCACCTTCTCCTTGTGTTTGTCGGTCATCGTCAGGATCACGTCGGAATGCTTGATGTCGTTTGCGTTCAACTGCACCGAACGGTGCGCGGACGTGTCGATGCCGCGGCGCTTCATCAGGATCACGCCGTTTTCTTCGGGCTTTTCGTCATACGGATCTTCGTCGACCGCGCGCGAGATCACCGCGATGTGCGCGTGGCGCTGCGCGATCAACTGGCCGGCGATCGCTTCGGCCATCACGCTGCGCCCGGTGTTGCCGGTGTCGACGAACGCCACCTTCTTCGGCTCGTCGGCGAATGCCGACGTCGCGCACTGGATGCCGACGCAACAGAGCAGTGCCAGCGTGTTGAGGGTGTGCCTTCTTTTCATGATGTCTCCGCGAGGGTGGGGGAACCCCGGCGGCGCGCCGGGGCCTGCGGGAGATCATGCCGGCCGCATGCGACAGAAAAAAATAAACGACCGGTTTTTGCAAGACGGCGTCGCTTCGTCGCAAGCCGGCCCGGTGACGGTGCATGCGCCGCGCACCCGATCGGGGAAGCCGCAAACCGCTGCCCCGATCGCTGTGCATGACTGCTTCATCGTCACGCCGTCACCGCCACCCGCTCCGCCGCAAACCCCGCCAGCGTCCGCAACGCATCCCGCGCCGACCGCAGGTAAAACGCCTGCAGATGAAACACATGCCAGCGCGCCGCATGAACCTCCAGCCGGCACGGCACGCCACAGGCTTGCGCATGACGGGCCAGCCGCAGCGCATCCGACAGCAGCACCTCCTGGTCGCCGGCCTGGACGAGCATCGGCGGCAGGCCGCGCAGGTCGGTGTCGAGCGGGCCGCGGGTCGCCACCGAACCGGCGCCGTGATACCAGCGCAGCCCCTGTTCGAGCCAGCCGCGACGGATCATCGGATCGTCGTGGCGGCGCGAAGCCAGCGTCAGATCGGAAGCGCGTCGTGCAGGGAACGAGTGTGCGCAAGCGTGTAGGTCCGGGCTGGCGCCGCGCCAAGTAATACAAAACAACCCACACACGTACGACAA
>NZ_JAAGPG010000816.1:0-237 GCF_017104665.1 Burkholderia sp. Se-20378
GTTGTTGATAATTGTGTTGTGAGTTGAGTGTGTGTGGATGTATGTCATTGTGTGGTATGTATTTGTAAAGGGATTGGAGCTGGACTGACGTGTATCATAGATAAATACCTTGTCGGTGATCGGTTTTGATCCAATCTTTAGATGTTAGTCTACTATCGACACTACTCACATGTTTCTTGTGTCACTTTTCTGGTTTCATGACTATGTCTGCTGTTTTCGTTGCTTTTTTTTTTTTTT
>NZ_JAAGPG010000817.1:0-2219 GCF_017104665.1 Burkholderia sp. Se-20378
TCACGCAGGCGGCCCAGCAGGCCGGCGGCGCCGAGCGCGGGACGGGTGGCATCGAGTTCCGTATTCACGGCGTTCCCCTAGTAATCCGAATAAAGCCGCACTGGCGTCGGCGTGACGAGCCAGCTGCGTTGCGCACGCGCGTCGAACGCATAGCGCAGGTACACGAGCGCCGAACTCGGCGCGTAGTCGTGCGACCGGTCGACTTTCAGTTGCGCGCCGACGCTCAGGTGCGGGTTCACGCGGTACTCGACGATGCCGTTGATGCCGTACGAGAACGACACGCCGCGCGTCGAGCTGCCCGCGTACACGAACCCGGCCGCCACCTGCGCGGCCCGCTGGTCCGCGGACATCGGGTAATACAGCGAATCCTTCTCGTAGCTGTTCGAGATCCCGCCCGTGAAGGTCAGGTCCCACGACAGCGCATCGTGCCGCCCCGCCCATTCGATCGGCACGCCGAGCGACAGGTAGCGTTGCGGGCTGTAGTAACCGCCCTGCCCGTACGTGTAGTAGCGCAAGTTTTCCGCGTAATGCCACGCGTTGCCGACCAGCCCGGTGCTGACCTTCATCGTCGCGCGCTCGTACACGGGCATCGTAAAGCCCGTGCGCAGCGTGACTTCCGCGTTGCGTTCGACGTTGCGGCCGGACAGCACGCCCGCGCCGAGTTCCGCGAACAGGTTCGTGCGGCCGACGTCGACCGACGCGCGCAGGGTCACGCCGTCACGGCGCACGCCGCCCCAGACTGCACCCGTCCATGGATCGCGCATCCCCGAGTACGACAGCACGCTGCTCGTTTCCGGCCGCCGCGACGCATTCACCGAGAAACTGGCCGGGCCCGCGTCGAAGCGATAGCGCACGCCGCCGACCAGGTAATGCACCGGGAAACCGAGCGGCGACGTGCCGAGGTCGAAGCGCCATGCGTCGGTCAGATAGCCGGCGCCGAGCGCGACACCCGTGGCCGTCTGGTGCAGCGAGCCTGGCGGATTCGCGATCGATGCAGGGGTCAGCGCGTTCTGCGCCTTGAGCGCCGCGTAGCTGCCGAACGTACTGAGCGAATACGCGTTCGGGTTGCTCGTGTCGAGCGTGCCCGGATCGAGATGCACGGTGTCGATCTGCGCGAACACGTGCCCGTCGTAGCGGATCGGCATCTGCATGTAGATCGGCACCTGCTGCGCGCGATACGACGAGATGCCTTCGTCGCCCGACTTGTACGCGGGCGTCCAGCCGGTTTCGATCTCGGGATTGCGCCGCTGCGCGAGATCCGCGAATGCAGCCTGCGCAGGCGTCAGGCCATCACGCCCCGGGCTCACGCCCGTCGTGCGTTCCTGCGACTGCGACAACCGGTACAGCGACGCCGCATCGTCGTAGCGCCCCTGCGCCTCGGCTACGCGCCCGGCCGCGACCGTCACATCCGGGCGTGACGGATACGCGGCATGCAGCCGATCGGTTAGCTGCACGGCCTCGTCCGGGCGGCGCAGCGCATTCAGGCGGCGCACGGCCGACAGTTGCGTGTCGACGTCGTCGTCCGGCGTGCGGGCCAGCACCGCCTGCACGCGGGCAAGCGCCGCGGCCCGATTGCCGCTGTCCTCGTCGATGCGGGCCAGCGCGAGCTGTGTATCGGCATCGTCCGGCGTACGGGCGACGACCGGCGCGAGCGCCGCGCGCGCCGCGTCGTAATGGCCTTGCGCACGTTCGAGATCGGCCAGTTCGAGCGCATAGCGCTTGTCCGCGCGGCCGGCCGGGCTCGCACGATCGAGCAGCTTGCGCGCCTGCGCGTAATCCTGCTGCGCGCTCGCGTCGTCCGTCTGCCGCCGCACGAGGCGCAGCGACTGGTCCTCGATCCTCGCCGTCTGTGCGGGCGTCAGCGACGGTTCGCGGCGCAGCGTGTCCAGCCACGCGGCCCGCCCGTCGTCGCGCCCCGCGCTGCCGAGCGGGCCGCCGTCCCCCAGCCCCACGTCCGCGTCCGCTTCGCGCGGGTGCGCGTCGCTCCAGGCGTCCAACGGCGCGACGGCGCGGTCGGGTTCGCCCGCGTCGATCCACTGTGCGCCGACTGCGGCGAGCATGTCGGGATCGTCCGGCGCACTCGCCTGCGCCTGGGCGGGCGACGCGGCGAAGGGCGTGCGGTCGCCGCGCGCGAGCGCGCCACGTGCGTCGGCCAGCGCGCTTTCCGCGTCGAGCTTGCGTGCGAGTGCACGCATCCCGTCCGACCGGTGCGCATCGTC
>NZ_JAAGPG010000818.1:0-241 GCF_017104665.1 Burkholderia sp. Se-20378
GGTGCATTAAAAAAAAAAAAAAAAAAAACACACTTAGATCAATGAGCGCATGAAAAAGAAAGAATCGACATATACACAAGTGACGATAACATGTGCAGTCAAGCTATCAATACCAGCTGACACTATACTAAGTACATTATGTAAGAGAATGATACGTCGTAAGCACCATCTTCCACTTATGTTATACATATAACTGTTACCCATACACACAAACAACCATAAACAACCCTCTCACCACACA
>NZ_JAAGPG010000819.1:0-2650 GCF_017104665.1 Burkholderia sp. Se-20378
TGCGTCCGGCGCGCACCAGCAACGGGTCGCCGGTGGACATCCGCAGCCGCGTGAGCGTGCGGCTCATGGCCGACGTGCTCAGGCCCAGCCGGCGTGCGGCGCCGGTCACGCTGCCTTCCGACCGCAGCACGTCGCGCGCGGCGCCGAGGTTCAGGTCGATGTCTTCCATGGCGACAGGATACGCCTCTGCGCGATTTGGCATGGCGTTCGATGCAACTATGGGTTGAATCCGGTGCGTCTGGCGCCTGTCGTGATGCGCACCTATAGTGGCTGCATGACGAAACCGGCAAAGGCGGAAACCATGCAATCAACCGAATCGAACCGAAACGTCCCTGCGATCCTGCTCGTCGCGGCCTCGCGCGGCCTGGGGCTCGCAATGGCGGAGGCGTTCCTGGACAAAGGCTGGCGCGTCACGGGCACCGTGCGCGCAGGATCGGGACGCACGAAGCTGCACGATCTCGCCGACCGGTTCGACGGCCGGCTCGACATCGAGACGCTCGACATCTGCGAGCCGGTGCAACTGGCCGCGCTGCGCGAGCGGCTGTCGGGCCGGCGCTTCGACATGTTGTTCGTGAACGCGGGCACGACGAACGAGCCAACCGAAACGATCGGCGAAGTGACGACCGACGAGTTCGTGCGCGTGATGATCACGAATGCATTGGCGCCGATGCGCGTGATCGAGACGCTGCAGGATCTCGTGACCGACGATGGCCTGATCGGTGCGATGTCGTCGGGGCAGGGCAGCGTCGCAAACAACGTCAGCGGGATGCGCGAGGTCTATCGCGGCAGCAAGGCCGCGCTGAACCAGTTCATGCGCAGCTTCGCGGTGCGCCAGGCCGATACGCGGCGGGCGATGGTGCTGATGGCGCCCGGCTGGGTCCGCACGGAACTGGGTGGGCCCGATGCGCGCCTGACGATCGAGGAAAGCGTGCCGAGTCTCGTCGACGTGCTGATCGCGAAGCGTGTGCGCCCGGGGCTCGAGTATCTCGACTATCTGGGGCGGACGGTGCCGTGGTAGTCGGCCCATCGGTGCATCGCGCGGGTAGTGACCGATTGCGATCCGCCGTGCCGTGAACGGGCGCGGGATTCGCCCGGTTTCTCGCGGCCCGGTGGCGGTACTGCGAAGGGCGCGCCGATTCAATACAATGCGACGATCAGCCAGTGACACGGCGTTGCGCCGTCGCGTTCGAATCCCTCCGGTTCGCCGCGCATCGTGTGCGTCCCCGTCGTGACGGCCCCCAGTCGAACACGGAGCGCAACATGAACGAACCTTACCTGCAGGTCATCGCGCATTTCTACGCCAAACCCGGCAACGGCGATCGCGTGATCGAATTGCTCGCGGAGCTCGCGCCCCTGACGCGCGCCGAGCCGAAGAATCTCGACTACGCGTATTTCCGGTCGCCCGAGAACCCCGACCACGTCGTGATCCTCGAACGCTACCGCGACGCGGACGGCCTCGACGTGCATCGGGAAACGCCGCATTTCCAGCGGATCGGGTTCGGCGCGATCATTCCGTTGCTCGATCGCCGCGAAGTGTCGAGCTACATGGTGCAGCCGGACACCGGCGCGGCGACGCCACCGGGAGGCGCCCGATGAACCCGTTTCAATTCCGTACCGTTCCGACGCAGGTCGTCGAATTCGGCGCCGCGCGCCGGCTCGGCGCGTTGTTGCGCGAACGCTTTCCGGCGCTCGTGCGGCTGTGTGTCGTCACCGACGCGTTCCTGCATCGCAGCGGCGTGCTCGCGCCCGCGCTGGAGAGCCTCGCCGCGCACGGCTGGCAAGTCACCGTGATCGACGACGTGATCGCCGATCCGCCCGAGCATGTGGTGCTGGAAGCGACCGAACGGGCCGTCGCGGCCGATGCCGAGATCGTGCTCGGCCTGGGCGGCGGATCGTCGATGGACGTCGCGAAGCTGATCGCGGTGCTCGCGCCGGGGCAGCAGGCGCTGGCCGACATGTACGGCGTCGACAAGGTGACGAGCGCGCGGTTGCCGCTCGTGCAGATGCCGACGACGGCCGGCACCGGCTCCGAAGTGACCGCCGTGTCGATCGTCACGGTCGGCGAGGCGCGCAAGATGGGCGTCGTGTCGCCGCACCTGTTCGCGGACGTCGCGATCCTCGACGCCGAACTGACGCTCGGCCTGCCGCGTGCGGCGACGGCCGCGACAGGCATCGACGCGATGGTGCATGCGATCGAGGCCTATACGTCCGCGCGGCTGAAGAACCCGGTGTCCGACATGCTGGCGACGCACGCGCTGACGCTGCTGTCGCGCAACCTGCTCACGGCGTGCGACGACGGCCACAACCGCCACGCGCGCGAGGCGATGCTGGTCGGCGCGATGTTCGCGGGGCAGGCGTTCGCGAACGCACCGGTCGCAGCCGTGCACGCGCTGGCCTATCCGGTCGGCGGGATCTTCCATGTGCCGCACGGGCTGTCGAATGCGCTCGTGCTGCCGCACGTGCTGCGGTTCAACGCGCCGGCCGCCGCGCCGCTGTATGCGGAACTCGCGGCGATCGTCGCGCCGTCGGCGACGGGCAGCGACGAAGCGCGCACCCACGCGTTGATCGCCGAAATCGACCGGCTGATCGTCGCGACGGGCATCCCGCGCACGCTGCGCGAGGTCGGCATCGGGGAAGATGACCTGCCGAG
>NZ_JAAGPG010000820.1:0-2695 GCF_017104665.1 Burkholderia sp. Se-20378
GCCCGCGCCCCCGCACACCGAATCCCGCCCGCCCCGGTTTGAAACGGTAGCCGCCACCGCCGCGCGGCACACCGCGCGCCGCCCGTGCCAGTAAAACAGGGCCATACCGCCCGGCCCCGTGCCGCGCGGCTTCCGTAAAAACCCTGTCCTCAGAGGGAACCCTCTACGCTCCCCCCTCGCCTAGCGCGTGGCGATTGCGTAGGCTGTTGGCCTGACTGATATCTACAACGGGCCATACGCCCGGCCTCACGGCTTGCAGGGGAAAGAAGGAGACACGCCCATGCGATTCGACGTCGAATTGCTTCTGCTCGCGCTGGCGCCCGTCTTCCTGCTCTGCATCGCGTGGGAGGCCTGGCACCTCGCCCGCACTCGCGCGCAGGACCATGTCTATGCGTGGCGCGACACGCTGTGCAACGCGGCGCTCGCACTGATGCACCAGGGCGCCGACAAGATCGCGTGGCTGTTCGTGATCCCCGTCTATGCGTACTGCTACCAGCACTATCGCCTGTTCACGTGGCACGACAGCTGGCTGTCGTTCGCGGTGCTGTTCGTCGCGCAGGATTTCCTCTACTACGTATTCCATCGCGCAAGCCATCGCGTGCGCTGGCTGTGGGCCGCGCACGTCGTGCACCACTCGTCCGAGCGGATGAATTTCTCGACCGCGTTCCGTCAGAGCCTGATGTACCCGGTCGCGGGGATGTGGGTGTTCTGGCTGCCGCTCGCGTTCGTCGGCTTTCCGCCGCAACAGGTCGTCGGCATCGTGCTGATCAACCTCGCGTTCCAGTTCTTCGTGCATACGCAGGCGATCGGCAAGCTCGGCTGGCTCGAATACGTGCTGAACACGCCGTCGATCCACCGCGCGCACCATGCGCGCAACCCGCGCTACATCGACCGCAATTACGCAGGCGTCCTTGTGATCTGGGATCGCCTGTTCGGCAGCTATGTCGAGGAAACGCCCGACGATCCGCCGCAGTACGGGATCGTCGAGCGGCTCGGCTCGAACAACCCGCTCGTCGCGACGTTCCACGAGTGGGTATCGATGGCCGGCGACGCGTTGCGCGTCGACGGCTGGCGCAACAAGCTGCGCGCGATTTTCGGCCCGCCCGAATGGGCGAGCGCTTATCATGCGCAGATTGCCGAGGCCGCGAACCCCGACCCGCGCACCGTGCCGCTTGCGGCTGCGCGAGACCAATAAACCGTTTCAGCCAACGGCCGCCGCGCAGCCCGGAACCGAGCAGGCACGCGGCAGATGAGAAACACATCAGGCCATATCTACGAGGAGATCGAACGATGCAGACACAACAACACGCACCCGCCCGCACCCGTCAGCGCATGCTGCGCACCGCGCAAGTCGCGATCGCCGGCGCCGCACTGGCGCTGCTCGCCGCATGCGGCGGCGGTGACGACAACAACAGCAACAGCGCGTCGAACACGCCGCCGTCGGGCGTGAAAATGCAGATCGTATCGTTCGGCGACAGCCTGTCCGACGCAGGCACCTACTCGCAGATCAAGCTCGGCTTCGGCGGCGGCCGCTTCACGACCAACCCGGGCCAGGTGTGGACGCAGAACGTCGCGCAGTACTACGGCGACACGCTGCAACCCGCGAACCAGGGCGGTTTCGGCATTCCGCTGCAGGCCACCGGCGGCCTCGGCTACGCACAGGGCGGCTCACGCGTGACGCAGCAGCCGGGTATCGGCCACGCGGACGCCAGCGTACCGAACGCCGACTACGCGCAAGCGACCACGACGCCGATCGCCGACCAGGTCAAGCAATACGTGTCGCAGCACGGTAGCTTCAACGCCGGCCAGGTCGTGCTGCTGAACGGCGGCGCGAACGACATCTTCTACCAGGTCGCAGCGCTGCAAGCCGGCGCGATCACGCCGACGCAACTGCAGCAGAACATCGGCGCCGCCGCGCAACAGCTTGCGGGCATCGTGCAGCAGATCGTCGCCGCCGGCGCGACGCACGTGTTCGTGTCGAACGTGCCGGATATCGGCGGCACGCCGCTCGCGCTGCAAGGCGGCACGCAGACGACCCTCACGCAACTGTCGATGCTGTTCAACGGCACGCTCGCCGCGACGCTGCAGGCACTCAAGGTCGACACGACCAAGTACGTGCTGCTCGACACGTTCACGTGGCAGGACGGCATCCTCGCGAACTACAAGGCGAACGGCTTCGTCGTGTCGAACACCGACACCGCCTGCAACCTGAAGGCGATGGTCCAGGCCGCCACGCAGTACGGCGTCGCGAACGCAACCGCATTCGGCTCGTCGCTGTTCTGCTCGCAGCAGACCTACACGGTCGCGAACGCGGACCAGACCTACATGTTCGCCGACACGGTCCACCCGACGACGCGCCTGCACGCACTGTTCGCGCAGTACGTCGAACAGCAGATCGCGAAGTCCGGCGTCGGCAAGTAAGCCGCCGGCCACGCGCCCAAACGAAAACGCCCGACCGGTTCGCCGGTCGGGCGTTTTTTCATTCCAGTGCCGGGATTGGTGTCAGTCGCGCGCTTCGAACGCGGCCGCCGCGCGGCCGAGGCGATCGTTGACCGCGATCCATTCGACGGTCTCGGGCAGCTTCTCGACGAGAATCCGCGCAACCTGTGCGCGATCGAGCGCACGCAGCATCCCGTACAGGTCGCGCGCATACGCCTGCGGATCTTCCGGCGCCGCGACGAAATGCACGCCGTCG
>NZ_JAAGPG010000821.1:0-246 GCF_017104665.1 Burkholderia sp. Se-20378
TTTCGTCTGTCATCGAGTGTGTGTCACGTTACAGGTCATCGCCGTTGTGAGTCTGCTATCTGTATGCATGAGGATAAGTCAGACACTCGACATCAGTGATGTCGGTTTGTAGTTCTGCAGTTGCTGTTATCATACCTTGTGTGTGGTTCTGTCTACTCTCTGAGTATTTGTTTTTTTGTTTTTTTTTATTGGGTCATACTGTTTGTTTTTTTTTTTTTTTTTTTTTTTTTTTTAATGTTACGCCGC
>NZ_JAAGPG010000822.1:0-2449 GCF_017104665.1 Burkholderia sp. Se-20378
TGCCAGCGGTCGCGGCGCGTGCCGGCCTCGCTGCGGCGGGCGGCGGTGTCCCGCTGCCCGGTTGCCCGTCGATTCGCTTCGCTCACGTTCACATTCACATCCATGATCGCTTCCGGCAATTGAAACGCCGAACGGCCCCGCGCACGCCGCGAAGGCGTGAACGGGGCCGCGACGGCGCGTTCGGTCAGATAAACGGCGTCAACAGCATGTCGATCAGCTTGATGCCGATGAACGGCGCGATGATCCCGCCCACGCCGTAGATCAGCAGGTTCCGCCCCAGCAATTTCTCCGCCGGCTCCGCGCGATACTTCACGCCCTTCAGCGCGAGCGGAATCAGCGCGACGATGATCAGCGCATTGAAGATCACCGCCGACAGGATCGCCGACGTCGGGCTGTGCAGCCCCATCACGTTCAGCGCGCCGAGCGCCGGATACGTCGCGACGAACGCGGCCGGGATGATCGCGAAATACTTCGCGAGATCGTTGGCCACGCTGAACGTGGTCAGCGCGCCGCGCGTCATGATCATCTGCTTGCCGACCTCGACCACCTGCATCAGCTTGGTCGGGTTGCTGTCGAGGTCGACCATGTTGGCCGCTTCCTTCGCCGCCTGCGTGCCGCTGTGCATCGCGACGGCCACGTCGGCCTGCGCAAGCGCCGGCGCGTCGTTGGTGCCGTCGCCCGTCATCGCGACGAGATGGCCCTTTGCCTGGTGCTCGCGGATCAGCCGCAGCTTGTCCTCGGGCGTCGCTTCGGCGAGGTAGTCGTCGACGCCGGCTTCCGCCGCGATCGCGGCCGCGGTGAGCCGGTTGTCGCCGGTGATCATCACCGTCTTCACGCCGACCTTGCGCAGCTCGGCGAAGCGCGCGGCGATCCCGTGCTTGACGATGTCCTTCAGCTCGATCGCGCCGAGCACGCGGGAACCGTCGGCCACGACGAGCGGCGTACCGCCGCGTCGCGCGATATCGTTGACGGCCGTCTCGATCGCTTGAGGAAACACACCGCCGAGCGCATCGACGTGCGCGCGGATCGCCGACGCCGCGCCCTTGCGCACCTGCCGTTCACCGATGTCGAGGCCGCTCATCCGCGTGCGCGCGCTGAACGGCACGGTGATGCTGCCGGCGGTCGCGGTTACGTCCAGCGAGAAGCGCTGCTTCGCGAGCGCGACGATCGAGCGCCCCTCGGGCGTTTCGTCGGCCAGCGACGACAGTTGCGCGGCCTCGGCCAGCGCACGCTCGTTCACGCCCGGCGCCGGCCGGAACTGCACGGCCTCGCGGTTGCCGAGCGTGATCGTGCCGGTCTTGTCGAGCAGCAGCACGTCGACGTCACCGGCCGCCTCGATCGCGCGACCCGACGTGGCGAGCACGTTCGCGCGCATCATGCGGCTCATCCCCGCGATGCCGATCGCCGACAGCAGCGCACCAATCGTCGTCGGGATCAGGCACACGAGCAGCGCGATCAGCACGGTCAGGCTCACCGCCGTGCCCGATGCGTTCAGCAGCACGCTGAATTGCGAGAACGGCAGCAGCGTCACGCACACGAGCAGGAAGATGATGGTCAACGCGACGAGCAGGATCGTCAGTGCGACCTCGTTCGGCGTCTTGCCGCGCTTCGCGCCTTCGACCATCGCGATCATCCGGTCGAGAAATGCCTCGCCCGGTTGCGCGGTGACCTTCACGATGATCCAGTCGGACAGCACCCGCGTGCCGCCCGTCACCGACGAGAAATCGCCGCCCGACTCGCGGATCACCGGTGCGGATTCGCCGGTGATCGCCGATTCGTCGACCGACGCGACGCCGTCGATCACTTCGCCGTCGGCGGGAATCGTGTCGCCCGCTTCGACGAGCACGATGCTGCCGGCCGCGAGTTCGTCGCTCGGCACGCGATGGCTGGTGCTGTCGAATCGCTTCGGCTCGTCGAGCACCTTCGCATACACGCGCTTGCGCGCCGCCCGCAGCGCGTCGGCCTGTGCCTTGCCGCGCCCTTCGGCCAGCGCCTCGGCCGCGTTCGCGAACAGCACGGTGAACCACAGCCAGCACGCGACCGCGAAGATGAAGCCGGCCGGCGCGTCGCCCGTGCCGGTCAGCGCCTGCAGCCACAGCACGGTCGTGACGATGCTGCCGAGATACACGACGAACATCACGGGGTTCTTCAACTGCACGCGCGGCGCGAGCTTGCGGAACGCCTCGCGCAGCACGGCCGTCCAGCGCATCGGCGGCACGCCGCCGACCGGCATCGCCACTGGATTGATCGGGGTTTCGATATGGGACATGAGTGACTCCGTGGTTCCTGCTATTGCTTCGCGCCGGCCGCGTGACCGAATGCACGGTCCAGCGCGAGGTTCAGGTCGAGCACGCGCACGCGCGGTTCGCCGAGCACGCCGAGCTGGCGCGGCAAGGCGATCCGGTCGACCAGTGCCGTGACCTGCGCGGCATCAACGCCGCGCGCCTGC
>NZ_JAAGPG010000823.1:0-237 GCF_017104665.1 Burkholderia sp. Se-20378
TGAGACGGAGGATGGTATAAGAGTGTAGCGAGCGAGTGGGTAAGAGACGAGGGCGCGGGAAGGGTGGTGAGAGAGGAGAAATTGGGGAGAGAAGATGAAGGGGTTCATGTGAGGCGAGAGAGTGGAGAAGTGGAAAAGAAATAAGGTGGTGTATGAGAAAGGTGAGTAGACGTTGGTGAGAGAGAAAGAATAGCTGGAGGTGAGGAGAAAAGATAGGAAGTGGTTTTTTTTTTTTTT
>NZ_JAAGPG010000824.1:0-2443 GCF_017104665.1 Burkholderia sp. Se-20378
TGGCTGATGCTCGACCTGTCGATCAAGGTGCTGCCGATGCCCGTCGCCGAAGTCACGCTGAAGTTCGAGATGACCGCGACCGACGCGGTACGCAAGCTCAACGAATGGGGCGGCCATCCACTGCCCGTCAGCGCGAGCGGGTGGCGCAACGGCACGCTCGTGCTGCGCCTGTCGGGCGCCGAGGCGGCCGTGAAATCGGCGAAGACGCTGCTCGGCGGCGAAGTCGTCGACGCGGTCGAGGCCGAGCGCTTCTGGGCCGGCCTGCGCGAACATACCGACCCGTTCTTCAACGGCATCCCGCCCGGCTATGCGCTGTGGCGCCTCGCGCTGCCGTCGATCACCGAACCGATGCACCTGCCCGGCACCCAGCTGATGGAATGGGGTGGCGCGCAGCGCTGGTGGATCACCGACGCCGACGCGCAGACCGTGCGGATGAGCGCGAAGCAGGCCGGCGGCCACGCGACGCTGTTCCGCGCGGGCGACGCGTACGACCGCAGCGCGGGCGTGTTCACGCCGCTCCCCGCCCCGATGATGAAAATCCACCGCGGGCTGAAGGCCGCGTTCGATCCCGCGCGCATCTTCAACCGCGGCCGGCTCTACCCGGATCTTTGAGCGATGCAAACGAACCTCGCCGATTTCATCCGCAATACGCCCGATGGCGACGAAGCCGACGCGATATTGCGCAAGTGCGTGCATTGCGGGTTTTGCACCGCGACCTGCCCGACCTACCAGTTGCTCGGCGACGAACTCGACGGCCCGCGCGGCCGTATCTACCTGATCAAGCAGATGGTCGAAGGCGCGCCCGTCACGCGCAGCACGCAGCAGCACCTCGACCGCTGCCTCACGTGCCGCAGTTGCGAGACGACCTGCCCGTCCGGCGTCCAGTACGGCCGGCTCGTCGAGATCGGCCGCAAGCACGTCGAGGCGCAGGTGCAGCGCCCGGTGCAGCAGCGTCTCGTGCGCCGCGTGCTCGCGAGCCTCGTGCCGAACGCCGCGCTGTTCTCGCCGGTGATGCGGCTCGGCCAGCACGTGCGTCCGCTGCTGCCGAAGCGGCTGCGCGACAAGGTGCCGCCGCGCACGCGGCTGCTCGAATGGCCGCACCGCACGCATACGCGCAAGATGCTGATGCTCGGCGGCTGCGTGCAGCCGTCGATGCTGCCGAACATCAACATCGCAACCGCGCGCGTGCTGGACGCGCTCGGCATCGAGACGGTCGTCGCGCCCGATGCGGGCTGCTGCGGCGCGATCCGCCTGCACCTGAACTATCACGACGAAGCGCTCGACGACGCGTGCCGCAACATCGACGCGTGGTGGCCCCATGTCGAACAGGGCGTCGAGGCGATCGTGATGAATGCGTCGGGCTGTGGCGCCACCGTGCTCGAATACGCGCACCTGCTGCGCGACGACCCGGCCTACGCGGAGAAAGCGCAGCGCATCGTGTCGCTCACGCGCGACATCTCGGACGTGCTGCTCGCGTTCGAGGCCGAGCTCGCAACGCTCGCGCGGCGCCGCGCGATCCATACGGTCGCGTACCACCCGCCGTGCACGCTGCAGCACGGCCAGCAGTCGCGCGGCAAGGTCGAACGCCTGCTCGAGACGCTCGGCATCGACGTGCGGCTGCCGGCCGACAGCCATCTTTGCTGCGGGTCGGCCGGCACCTATTCGCTGACGCAGCCATCGCTGTCGTACCGGTTGCGCAAGCAGAAGCTGCTGAAGCTGCAGGCGCTCGAACCGCAGATGATCGTCTCCGGCAACGTCGGCTGCATCGCGCACCTGCAGAGCGGCACGCAGATTCCGGTCGCCCACTGGATCCAGCTCGTCGAGCATCTGCTGTACGGCTAGGACCCGCGCATGCGAATGACGGCTGGGCGCTGGGCCTCGCGCACGGCGTCCGTATAATGGGCGGATCGAGGCGTCGCGTGCCGCGGCGCCTCCGCACCATGCCTGCTTCCGTGCCTGCTTTCGTACCCGTCATGTCCGATCTCGCCGCCCGTCTCGAATCCGTTCATCGCCGCATCGCCGACGTCGCCCGCGCGGCCGGCCGCGATCCCGCCACCGTGTCGCTGCTCGCGGTGTCAAAAACATTTCCCGCCGACGACGTGCGCGCCGCGCATGCGGCCGGGCAGCGCGCCTTCGGCGAAAACTACGTGCAGGAATCGATCGACAAGATCGATGCGCTCGCCGACCTGCGCGCGGACCTCGAATGGCATTTCATCGGGCCGCTGCAGTCGAACAAGACGCGCCCGGTTGCCGAACGCTTCGACTGGGTCCATTCGGTCGACCGGCTGAAGATCGCGCAGCGCCTGTCGGAACAGCGCCCCGCGCACCTGCCGCCGCTCAACGTGTGCGTGCAGGTGAACATCAGCGGCGAGGCGTCGAAGAGCGGCGTCGCGCCGGCCGACGTGGCCGAGGTTGCGCGCGCGGTCGCCGCGCGGCCGCCGCT
>NZ_JAAGPG010000825.1:0-2648 GCF_017104665.1 Burkholderia sp. Se-20378
CGATGAATCGCCCGCAATACATCCTGCAGCCGGTCAATCCGTACTTCATCGTCTTCAGCCTCGCCGCCGCGTTCCTGCTGAACCTGATGCCGTGGGGCCGCCTGCCCGGCGTGCCCGACTTCGTCGCGCTCGTGCTGCTGTTCTGGAACATCCACCAGCCGCGCAAGGTCGGGATGGGCGTCGCGTTCGCGCTCGGCATCCTGATGGACGTGCATGACGCGGGGCTGCTCGGCGAGCATGCGCTCGCCTATACGCTGCTGTCGTACGGCGCGATCACGATCCACCGCCGCGTGCTGTGGATGCCGATCGGCGTGCAGGTGCTGTACGTCACGCCGCTGCTGGTCGTCGCGCAGCTCGTCCCGTTCGTGATCCGCCTCGTGATGGGCGCCGCGTTCCCGGGCTGGCGCTACCTGGTCGACGGCTTCGTCGAGGCCGCGCTGTGGCCGATCGCGAGCCACCTGCTGCTGATGCCGCAACGCCGCCCGGTCGATCCGGACGATACGCGCCCCATCTGAGCCAGGGGCCTGCCTTGAATACCCGCCGCCTCCACGCCCGCCGCGCGCCGCGCTTCGGGGCGGCACCTCGCCCGCGCCCGCTCGGCGCGCGCGGGCCAGATCGCTCCTAACCGCATGACCGAATTCAACGACACCCAACAGCAGCTCTCGAAGTTCCGCCTGCGCGTCGCGGCGGCGGGCGTGTTCGTGTTCGTCTGCTTCGGGCTGCTCGCGAGCCGCTTCTTCTACCTGCAGTTGATGCAGCACGGCAAATACGCGCTGCAGGCCGAGGAAAACCGCATCTCCGTCGCGCCGATCGTGCCGAACCGCGGGATCATCACCGACCGCAACGGCGTGATCCTCGCGAAGAACTATTCGGCCTATACGCTCGAGATCACGCCGTCGAAGCTCGACGACACGCTCGACAACACGATCGACAAGCTGTCCGAGATCATCCCGATCGACGCGCGTGACCGCCGCCGCTTCAAGAAGCTGCAGGAAGACTCGAAGAACTTCGAGAGCCTGCCGATCCGCACCCGGCTCACCGACGCGGAAGTCGCGCGCTTCACCGCGCAGCGCTTCCGCTTCCCCGGCGTCGACGTGCGCGCACGGCTGTTCCGGCAATATCCGCTCGGCACGACGGCCGCGCACGTGATCGGCTACATCGGCCGGATCTCGAAGCGCGACCAGGATCGCATCGACGCGATGAGCGACGACAACGACAGCGATCAGGAAAACTACGATCCGCGCCGCGACGCGAACAACTACAAGGGCACCGACTACATCGGCAAGATCGGCGTCGAGCAAAGCTACGAGACCGAGCTGCACGGGCTGACGGGCTTCGAGGAAGTCGAGGTGACGGCCGGCGGCCGGCCGGTGCGCACGCTGTCGCGCACGCAGGCGACGCCCGGCAACAACCTCGTGCTGTCGCTCGACATCGGGCTGCAGCAGGTCGCCGAGCAGGCGTTCGCCGGCAAACGCGGCGCGCTGGTCGCGATCGAGCCGAAGACGGGCGACGTGCTCGCGTTCGTGTCGTCGCCGAGCTTCGACCCGAACTCGTTCGTCGACGGTATCGACCAGCAAACCTGGGACGAACTGAACAACTCGACCGACAAGCCGCTCCTGAACCGCCCGCTGCACGGCACCTACCCGCCCGGCTCGACGTACAAGCCGTTCATGGCGCTCGCCGGCCTGACGCTCGGCAAGCGCACACCGGGCTGGGGCTTCCAGGATCCGGGCTACTTCACGTTCGGCGGCCACACGTTCCGCAACGACGTACGCTCGGGCCAGGGCTGGGTCGACATGAACAAGGCGATCATGGTGTCGAACGACACCTACTTCTACATGCTCGCGCGCGATCTCGGCGTGAACTCGATCGCGAACTTCATGAAGCCGTTCGGCTTCGGTCAGATCACCGGGATCGACATCCAGGGCGAGGCGCGCGGGATCCTGCCGTCGACCGACTGGAAGAAGAAGGCGTTCAAGAAGGCCGCGCAGCAGAAGTGGTTCGACGGCGAGACGATCAGCCTCGGGATCGGCCAGGGCTACAACTCGTTCACGATCCTGCAACTCGCGCACGCGACCGCGACGCTCGCGAACAACGGCGTCGTGATGAAGCCTCACCTCGTGAAGGAAGTCGAGGATCCGATCACGCGCGGGCGCCACCTGACCGTGCCGAAGGAAAGCGAAGTGATCCCGCTCAAGCAGGCCGACATCGACGTCGTGAAGCGCGGGATGGAGAACGTGATCGAGAACCCGTCCGGCACCGCGTACAAGGTGTTCCGCGGCGCGCCGTACCTCGCCGCCGGCAAGACCGGTACCGCGCAGGTGTTCTCGCTGCAAGGCTCCAACTACAAGGGCCACCTGCTCGCCGAGCACCTGCGCGACCACGCGCTGTTCATCGCATACGCGCCGGTCGACCATCCGCAGATCGCCGTCGCGCTGGTCGTCGAGAACGGCGGCTGGGGTGCGCAGGCCGCCGGCCCGATCGCGCGCCGCGTGCTCGACTTCTACCTCATCGACCGCCAGAACCCGCAGAACGAGGCCGCGGCCGTGGCTGCCGCGGCGTCGGCGACCGAACCCGTCAACGCGCCGGTGATCGGCGACGCGAACAAGCCTGCTGGCGTCGCGGCCGGCTTCACCGCGCTGCCGCAG
>NZ_JAAGPG010000082.1:0-24389 GCF_017104665.1 Burkholderia sp. Se-20378
TCCGTGCCGCGATCGGCGAGCGCCATCGCGCCGACGCCGCCGAGCGCGATCAGCGCGAAATTCCACGGGGAAAATGCGTAGATCAGCACCGGCGACGCGTCGGACAGGTAGAGCGCGAGATGCGTGAGCGCGCACAGCACGACGGCCGCGATGCCGAGCGCGACGTGTCGCGCGGCGGGCACCGCGAGCAGCGCGAGCGGCGCGATCAGATAGAACTGCTGTTCAACCGCGAGGCTCCAGAAGTGCGACGTGGAGCCCGGCCAGCCATCCTTGACGACGCCGATCCAGTAATTCGACAGGAACACCGCGTGCCACGCGAGCCCGAGATTGACGCCGCGCTGGTAGAACAGCGCGTGCGCGATCGCGAGCGCGGCGAGCAGCAGGTAATAGACGGGAAAGATCCGCAGCGCGCGCTTCGCGAGGAACAGCGCGAGCGCATGGCGGCGCGTCATGGTGCCGCACTCGACCGCCTGGCGGTTGCGATGCAGCTCGCCGACGATCAGGAATCCGCTGATGAGGAAAAACGTCCACACGCCAAGCTTGCCGACGTCGACGGCAAGGACGTGGCCCTTGTGGGACAGGAAAACGAGGATGACGGCGAGGGCTCGCAGGCCGTCGAGTCCTTTGACGTATCTGGCTTCGCGCATGGAGGCATCCGGGCATTGAGCGAGCCCAGTATAGGTGCGCAAATATCGAACGTAATTCGCATTCGGGTGCCTACGTGAAGGCGTTTTTTGATGCTGGAGCGTCGATGAAATCGGTCGCATGCAAAAAAACCTGCGGGAAACCCCGCGAAAACGCATAAAAGTACTGCACGAAGCGTCAAGGCGCTTGTAGAATCCGGCGTTGAAGCGCGCGCGTTGCACGCTTCGTGTATCCAACGACCACACCTGGTAGGAGAAACATGGCGACTTCCGCAAAAAAGGTGGCCAAGAAGGCTGCCGCACCGGTCACCAAGAAAGTGGCTGCCAAAAAGGCTGCGCCCGCGAAGAAAGTAGTGGCCAAGAAGGTTGTCGCGAAGGCGGCACCGGCTGCTCCGACGCCGCTGAAGGACAAGTTCACGAAGGCATCGCTCGCAACGCACATCGCTGAGCGCGCAGCTGTCGAAGTGAAGGCTGTCAAGGCAGTGCTCGTCGCACTCGAGAACGTCGTGCTGGGCTCGGTCCACAAGAAGGGCGCGGGCGAGTTCACGCTGCCGGGTCTGCTGAAGATCACGGCACAAGTCGTGCCGGCGAAGAAGAAGCGCTTCGGCAAGGATCCGTTCACGGGCGAAGAGCGTTGGTTCCCGGCGAAGCCGGCCAGCGTGCGCGTGAAGGCACGTGCGCTGAAGAAGCTGAAGGACGCGGCAGCGTAATGCCGCGCAGCGGTTGCCGAATGCATGTCGGCAGCCGTTGCGATGTCCGACGATCCCCGTACGCGAAAGCGTGCGGGGATTTTTATTGCGCTGCGCAAATCGCGAATCAGCGAAGCAGCGAAATGGCGGAAGGTTCGATTCGACGCGTGACGCACGACGGAAGACGCGTCGCGCACGCGCGATGACGAACGGCAATCGTCTTCCGCGCATGCAGCGGATCCGCCGCTGCCCGTCGCGCTCGCCGCGGCGGTTGCGTGCGCATCGCGTGGCTCACGCATCGTGACTGAATTCATTCCCGACGAAATCGCAGCCCAGGCCGCCGCGTGCGACACGATCGACCGGCATCTCGGCGCGACGCTGAAGGCGATCCACCTGTTCGGATCGGCGCTCGACGGCGGGCTGAAACCACGCAGCGACGTCGACCTGCTGGTGACGGTGTCGACCCGCCCCGACGAGCCGACGCGACGCGCGTTGATGCTCGACCTGCTCGCCGTGTCGGCGCCGCCCGGTCGCACCGACGGCATGCGCGCACTGGAAGTGACCGTCGTCGCGCACGACGAAGTCGTGCCGTGGCGTCACCCGGCGCGGCGCGAGCTGCAGTTCGGCGAGTGGCTGCGTCGCGACCTCGAAGCCGGCGTTGTCGAGCCGGCGCTCGTCGATCACGATCTGGCGATCCTGCTGACGAAGGTGCGACAGCACAGTGTCGTGCTGGCCGGCCCGCCGGCGGTCGCGCTTTTCGAGCAAGTGCCCGCACGGGATTTTGTCGCCGCGCTGTTGGCCACCGTTGCGCAGTGGAATGCCGAACCGGACTGGCGCGGCGACGAGTGCAACGTCGTGCTCGCACTCGCGCGCATCTGGTACAGCGCCGCGACCGGCAGGATCGCGCCCAAGGACGTCGCCGCGACATGGGTGCTGGAGCGCCTGCCGGAAACATACCGGCCGGTTGTCGCGGCGGCGCGTGCCGCCTATCTCGGCGGCGCGGAAGATGCGGCGGTCCTGTCGGGGGAACCCCTCGCTGCATTCATCGGCTACGCGCGGCGAACGGTCGAATCGATGCTGTCGACGCAGCGGCAGATGCCGCGCACGTGATCGGCCCCAGGGCGACGCCGATGAAGATCATCGGCATTTGCGCGGCAGCCGCACGCGCATGCGGTCGAGCCGGACGCCTGTCGGCGGCCTGGCGCGTCATCGCGCACGCGCGGTGCGACGTGCTGTTTCGTCAGCCGGCCGTCCCGGCGTAGGCGGCTTTCAGTGCGGCGTCGTCGAGCTTGATCATCTGCATCATCGCGGCGGCCACGCGCGTGGCCTTGACCGTGTCCCGGTCGGACACCATCGGGATCAGCGTTTCCGGAACGATCTGCCATGAGACGCCGTAGCGGTCTCTCAGCCAGCCGCAGGCGTCGGCCGTGCCGCCGTTGTCGAGCAGGGCGTTCCAGTAGCGGTCGAGTTCCGCCTGGTCGGCGCAGCTGACCAGCAGCGAGATCGCGTGGTTGAACGTGTCGGTGCGCGGGTGGCTCATCGCGAAGAACGGCTGCCCGAACAGCTCGAACTCGACCATCCGCGTGCCGTCGGTGCCGGGCACCGCGGTGACGCGCACGACGCGCGAATCCGGAAAAATGCCCGCATAGAAGGCGGCGGCTTCTTCGGCTTCCGCCGCGTACCAGAGGAAAGGCGTGATCTTCTGAATCGTCATGGCGTATCTCCTGTCTGTATTGGCCGGGGCGCAAATCGCGTGCCGACCTCGATACGACGAATGAAGACGGTCGAAATCGACACGCCGGGGCGAACGGCCGTCGCACCGGATCCATGGCACCGACAGTGCGGATGGTAGTCGTCCGGCGCGCACATGGCGAGGGCGCCCTGCATCAGGAAATCGGGTTGCCGGCGCATTGCAGCCGCCAGGCGCCGCTGCCGGGCGGGTGATGTGCATCGGGTGCCCGGGTGTCGGCCGTCGGCGCGGGCGGGCCATGCCGGCCTGTTGGCGATGGACGAAAAAAAAGCCAGCCACGGCCGAAACCGATGACTGGCTTTCCAGTTCGGCGGCAAGGCGTCCGAAGACGCCATGCACGCCGGATACGTCGTTTTTAGAACTTGTGGCGCAGGCCGAGTGCGACCAGCTCTTGCGACTTCGTGCCGGCGATGCCGTACGAGCCGATCGAAGCTTGCGCTGCCGACGTCGTGCCGTCGGTGTTGAGCTGCGTACCGCTTGCGTGCTGATAAGCACCAACCAGGTAGACGTCCGTGCGCTTCGACAGCGAGTAGTCGCCGCCGATCGAAACCTGATGGTACTTGGCATCGGTGTTGCCGCTTGCCTTCGTGTACGAGTAGCCGAGACCCAGCAGCAGCGGCGGCGTGACCTGGTACGTTACGAAGCCACGACCCGTGTTGTACTTCTGGGTCGAGCCGAAGCCCGAGAATGCGTCCGGCTTGTACTGCGCGTTGCTGTAGCCGAGGCCGACCGTCACCGGGCCGATCACGTACTGACCTGCAACCTGTGCGATCGCGATCGACTTCGCCGTCACGTAAGCCGCGTTGATCGGGCCGTCGACGATGTTGTCCGACGTCGTCGAACCCCAGCCCGAGCGCAGGCCGGCAGCCGTCGGCGACGGGTTGTTCGCGTAGAAGTAGCCTGCAGCAACGCCGACCGGGCCGTTGTTGTATGCAGCTGCGACCGACCACGTTTGGCCAGCGCCCGTCTTGCCTGCCACGCCGCCGAGGGCGTACATGCCTTCAACCTGGAAGCCTGCGAACACCGGCGACGTGTACTTGATCGCGTTGCTCACGCGCAGGCTGTTGTCGTTGTTGTCGACGTCGCCCGGCGTTGCGAACGTGCTGCCGAAGTAGTTGTCTGCCGTGACTGCCTGGACCAGGTCGACCAGCGGGTCGTACTGGCGGCCGAGCGTCAGCGTGCCGTATTGGTTGCTTTCGAGGCCGACGAATGCCTGACGGCCGAACATGCGACCGCCCTGGTTCAGGTGGCCCGTGCCCGGATCAAAACCGTTTTCCAACTGGAAGATCGCCTTCAGGCCACCGCCGAGGTCTTCAGCGCCTTTCAGGCCGAAGCGGCTGCCTTGCAGGTTGCCCGACAGCATTTGCCACGAGTTGTTACCTTGGCCGTTATTGCCGTGGACGTAGGCGATCGACGTGTCGATCACGCCGTACAGCGTCACGCTCGATTGAGCGTGAGCAGCGCCAGCGGCGCCCAGCAGGGCGAGCGAGAGGGTCGAGAGAGCGAGTTTCTTCATCGTTGAGTATCTCCACGCAAGTGATTCATCGTTATTTGTTGCGGATTGGAGAATAGCTCAGTGCCATCGACGCAAGAAAGCTTAAAAAATAAAGTGTCTCGAAAAGGTAACAGCGAGAAAAAGTCTATATATATCAAGCACATTAACGACTGTTTCTGTTTTTGAAAAAGTTGACAATTGCTGCGGTGCGATTGTTTCGATAGTTGGTGCGCATCGCAGCAGGAAGCCTGTTTCGGCCCGTTGGCGCACGGAAACGGAGGCTTGCAAACGTTTGCGGTTGCGGCAACGAATGCACGCGTATGCAAAGAACGTGTCAATGCCACGCGAATGCGTTTTGGACAGCGTGGTTGCAAAGCGGCGGACGCGTATGCGGGGGCGTGCCGCGATGTCGAGGGCGGGACGATTCAGTCGTCGTGCATGCGATCGGTGGGGCGATCGGTTTGCGCAGAAGCGCTCGGCGCGGCGGTACCCGCGAGCCGATGCGCGTTGCCGCGGGCCGCCGCGAATTCCGCGCCGAGCAGCAGCACGATCGCGGAGAAGTACAGCCACATCAGCAGGACCGCGAACGATCCGGCTGCACCGAATGCACTGGCGGTGCCTGCGTGCGCGAGGTACAGCGCGAACAGTTTCTTGCCGCCGGAGAACAGGATCGCGGACACGACGCCGCCAATCGCCGCATCGCGCCACGCGACGCGCGCATCGGGCAGGAACTTCATCAACGATGCGAACGCGCCCGCCAGCACCGCGATGCCGACGAAGAACTGCACGAGGTTCGTGACGATCACATACGGCGAATTGCCCAGCAGCCAGGTGCCGACGAACGTGATCGCGGTGTCGAGCACGAGCGACACGATCAGCAGGAACGCGACGCCGAGCACGAGCCCGAACGAGATCAGCCGCACGCGCACGAGCCCGAGCATGCTCGACCAGCGGCTTTCGGTGGCGGGCCAGATCACGCTGAGCGCATTGCTGAGCGACGCGAAGGTGGCCGACGCGCCGATCGCGAGCGCGGCGAACGAGATCAAGGTTGCAAGGCCGCCGCGCTCGCCCGCGCGGTGCGCGTTCTGCACGATCGTCTGGATGCTGGCCGCCGCGTCGTCGCCGATCAACTGGTGCGCCTGTTCGAACACCTGGCCGCGCGCGGCATCGTCGCCGTAGAACCAGCCGGCCACGGCGATCACCATCACGAGCATCGGCGCGAGCGAGAACGCGGAGAAAAATGCGATGCCCGCGGCCATGGCGGAGCAGCGGTCGGACGAGAAGCGCCTGAACGCGGTGAGAGCCCAGTTGGCCTGTTGTTGCGCGAGACGGGTGGCTTCGGAGGTGATCTGTCGTTTCATGACGGTTCGGTGGCGCGCGGAACGCGGATCATCGTTGGTAATCAGACAATTCAGTATTGATCCGAGGATTCGAACATAGTTGCGCGAACTGTCTATAATTCCTTTCAGTTTCCCCACCCCCACAATAACGCCGAGACCAGCCATGCTACAAATGTCCCGGCGCCAGTTCCTGAAGGTGACGGCTACGTCGCTTGCCGGATCGAGTCTAGCCCTGATGGGCTTCTCTCCATCCGAAGCGCTCGCCGAAGTCCGACAGTACAAGCTGGCGCGCACCGTTGAAACGCGCAACACCTGTCCTTACTGTTCAGTGGGTTGCGGCATCCTGATGTACAGCCTCGGAGACGGCGCGAAAAACGCCCAGCCGAGCATCATCCACATCGAAGGCGATCCCGACCATCCCGTCAATCGCGGCACGCTGTGCCCGAAGGGCGCGAGCCTGATCGACTTCATCCACAGCCCGAGCCGCCTGACGCACCCCGAGTATCGTGCGCCCGGCTCGGACAAGTGGGAACCGATCTCGTGGAATGACGCGCTCGACCGCATCGCGAAGTTGATGAAGGCCGACCGCGACGCGAACTTCGTCGAGACGGCGGAAGACGGTGCGAAGGTCAACCGCTGGCTGACCACCGGCATGCTGGCCGCATCGGCGGGCAGCAACGAGGTCGGCTACCTGACGCACAAGACGGTTCGCAGTCTCGGGATGCTCGCATTCGACAATCAGGCGCGTGTCTGACATGGCCCGACGGTGGCAGGTCTTGCCCCGACGTTTGGCCGTGGAGCGATGACGAACCATTGGGTCGACATCAAGAACGCGGACGTGATTCTCGTGATGGGCGGCAATGCAGCCGAGGCCCATCCGTGCGGTTTCAAGTGGGTAACGGAGGCGAAGGCGCACCGCAAGGCGCGGCTGATCGTCGTCGACCCGCGCTTTACGCGTACGGCCTCGGTGGCCGACTACTACGCGCCGATCCGCACCGGCACCGACATCGTCTTCCTGGGCGGCGTCATCAACTATCTGCTGACGAACGACAAGATCCAGCATGAGTATGTGAAGAACTACACGGACTTCTCGTTCATCGTGCGCGAGGATTTCGCGTTCAACGACGGCATCTATTCCGGCTACGACGCGGAGAAGCACGCGTACCCGGACAAATCGAGCTGGGACTACGAGCGCGGCGACGACGGCTTCGTGAAGGTCGACCCGACGCTGCAGCATCCGCGTTGCGTATACAACCTGCTGAAGCAGCACTACGCGCGCTATACGCAGGACATGGTTCAGCAGGTCTGCGGCACGCCGAAGGAGAAGTTCCTGAAGGTGTGCGAGATGCTCGCGACCACCGCCGTTCCCGGCCGCGCCGGCACGGTGCTGTACGCGCTCGGCTGGACGCACCACTCGATCGGCGCGCAGATCATCCGCACCGGCGCGATGGTGCAGCTGCTGCTCGGCAACATCGGCATCGCCGGCGGCGGGATGAACGCGCTGCGCGGCCATTCGAACATCCAGGGGTTGACCGACCTCGGGCTGATGTCGAACCTGCTGCCGGGCTACATGACCCTGCCGATGCAGGCCGAGCAGGATTTCGACGGCTACATCAAGAAGCGCGTGCAACTGCCGCTGCGGCCGAACCAGTTGAGCTACTGGAAGAACTACAAGGCCTTCCACGTCAGCTTCATGAAGTCCTGGTGGGGCGACGCGGCGACCGCCGAGAACAACTGGGGCTACGACTACCTGCCGAAGCTGGACAAGCAGTACGACCTGCTGCAGGTGATCGAGCTGATGAATGCCGGCAAGATGAACGGCTACATCTGCCAGGGCTTCAACCCGCTTGCGGCGTCGCCGTCGAAGGTGAAGACGGCAGCCGGCCTCGCGAAGCTGAAGTGGCTCGTGATCATGGATCCGCTCGCGACCGAAACCTCCGAGTTCTGGAAGCATCACGGCGACTACAACGACGTCGATTCGTCGAAGATCCAGACCGAGGTGTTCCGTCTGCCGACCACGTGCTTTGCGGAGGAAAACGGTTCGCTCGTGAGTTCGAGCCGCGTGCTGCAATGGCACTGGAAGGGCGCGGAGCCGCCGGGCGAGGCGCGCAGCGACCTCGAGATCATGTCGGGGCTGTTCCTGCGCATGCGCAAGATGTACCAGACGGACGGCGGCAAGTATCCGGATCCGATCGTCAACCTGACCTGGCCGTACGCGAACCCGGAAAGCCCGACGCCCGAAGAGCTTGCAATGGAGTTCAACGGGAAGGCGCTCGCCGATCAGCCCGATCCGAAGGATCCGGCCAAGACGCTCGTGAAGAAGGGCGAGCAGCTGGCCGCGTTCGCGCAACTGAAGGACGACGGCACGACCGCGAGCGGCTGCTGGATCTTCTGCGGGGCATGGACGCAGGCCGGCAACCAGATGGGGCGGCGCGACAACTCCGACCCGACCGGCATCGGCCAGACGTTGAACTGGGCGTGGGCCTGGCCGGCGAACCGGCGGATCCTGTACAACCGCGCGTCGTGCGACGTTGCCGGCAAGCCGTTCGACCCGACCCGCAAGCTGATCGGCTGGAACGGCAGCGCGTGGAAGGGGGCCGACGTTCCCGACTTCAAGGCGGACGAATCGCCCGAAAACGGAATGGGGCCGTTCATCATGAACCCGGAAGGCGTCGCGCGCTTCTTCGCACGGGCGGGGATGAACGAAGGTCCGTTCCCCGAGCACTACGAGCCGTTCGAGACGCCGCTCGACGCGAACCCGCTGCACCCGAACAACCCGCAGGCGCTGAACAACCCGGCTGCCCGCGTGTTCCCGGACGACCGTGCGTCGTTCGGCAAGGTGGCGGACTTCCCGCACGTGGCGACGACTTACCGGCTGACCGAGCATTTCCACTACTGGACCAAGCATGCGCGGCTGAATTCGATCATCCAGCCCGAGCAATTCGTCGAGATCGGCGAAGACCTCGCGAAGGAAGTCGGCGTCGCGCATGGCGAGCGCGTGAAGGTGTCGTCCAAGCGCGGCTACATCATCGCGGTCGCCCTCGTCACGAAGCGGATCAAGCCGCTGACGGTCGACGGCAAGAAGGTCCAGACGGTCGGCGTCCCGTTGCACTGGGGCTTCAAGGGTCTGACGAAGCCCGGCTATCTCGCCAATACCCTGACTCCGTCCGTGGGTGACGGCAACTCCTATACACCGGAATTCAAGTCGTTCCTGGTGAAGGTCGAAAAGGCGTAAGGGGGAAGAGATGGCATTGCAATCGCTGGATATCAAGCGCGTCTCGGCCACCACGACGCCACCGCCCACGGTGCGCGAACCGGTGACCGGGAGTGTCGCGAAGCTGATCGACGTATCGAAGTGCATCGGCTGCAAGGCATGCCAGACGGCGTGCATGGAGTGGAACGACCTGCGCGACGAAGTCGGCACCAACGTCGGCGTGTACGACAACCCGGCCGACCTGACCGAGCATTCGTGGACGGTCATGCGGTTCTCCGAATACGAGAACCCGGCGGGCGACCTCGAGTGGCTGATCCGCAAGGACGGCTGCATGCACTGCGAGGATCCGGGCTGCCTGAAGGCGTGTCCGTCGCCGGGCGCGATCGTGCAGTACAACAACGGGATCGTCGATTTCCACGAGGAGAACTGCATCGGTTGCGGCTATTGCGTGACCGGTTGCCCGTTCAACGTTCCGCGGATCTCGAAGAAGGATCATCGCGCATACAAGTGCACGCTCTGTTCCGACCGCGTCGCGGTCGGCCAGGAACCGGCCTGCGTGAAGACCTGCCCGACGGGCGCGATCGTGTTCGGCACCAAGGAGGACATGAAGCAGCACGCGGCCGAGCGGATCGAGGACCTGAAGGAACGCGGCTTCGAGCATGCGGGGCTGTACGACCCGCAGGGCGTCGGCGGCACGCACGTGATGTACGTGCTGCACCATGCCGATAAACCGTCGCTGTACCACGGGCTGCCCGACAATCCGTCGATCAGCCCGATGGTGAAACTGTGGAAGGGCATCGCGAA
The DNA here is from genome assembly GCF_017104665.1 of Burkholderia sp. Se-20378. NCBI lineage: Bacteria > Pseudomonadati > Pseudomonadota > Betaproteobacteria > Burkholderiales > Burkholderiaceae > Burkholderia > Burkholderia sp. Se-20378. The sequence continues at coordinate 9,937 of NZ_JAAGPG010000082.1, forward strand.
GCCGCTTGCGGTGGCCGGCATCGCGCTGACCGCGCTCGCCGGGTTCTTCCACTACGTCCGGGTCGGTCCGAACGAGGTGAGCGACGAAGAGGAACAGGCCGCGCGCGACGAGGCGCGACGCATCAAGGAGGACGCGAAATGAATCACGACGACCCCAACCTGATCGTCCGCTACTCGGCGAACGAGCGCACGAACCACTGGATCACCGCGATCACGTTCGTGCTGCTCGCGCTGTCCGGGCTCGCGCTGTTCCATCCGTCGATGTTCTGGCTGACCGCGCTGTTCGGCGGCGGCCAGTGGACGCGGATCCTGCATCCGTTCGTCGGCCTCGTGATGTTCGTGTCGTTCGCGATCCTGGTGGTGCGCTTCTGGCATCACAACGCGCTCGACGCGGACGACCGGCAGTGGCTCAAGCAGATCGGCGACGTGCTGACCAACCAGGAAGACAAGCTGCCGCCTGTCGGGCGCTATAACGCCGGACAGAAGCTGCTATTCTTTACGCTGGTGGCGTGCCTGTTGCTGCTCCTGCTGTCGGGAGTCGTGATCTGGCGGCGCTACTTCTCGTTCTACTTCCCGATCGGGGTGATCCGCGCGGCCGCTGTCGTGCATGCCGTGGCGGCCTTCGTGCTGATCGCGAGCATCATCGTGCACATTTACGCGGCGTTGTGGGTGAAGGGCTCGATCGGCGCGATGGTGCGCGGCACCGTCACGCTGGGCTGGGCTCGCAAGCATCACCCGAAGTGGTTCCGTGAAAGCGTGAAATAACGCACCGGAGCGGGGCGGCTCGCCGATCGCGGCGGGCCGGCCCGTCAGCCGTCGGAACCGCCTGAAGCGCCGACCCGTCGGCGCTTGTTTGGGGGCTGTTTGCGCATGGAACGCGCATGCGAATGCCCGAAATCGCTCGCAGGGCAAGGAGTGAGGAGCGCCGTTTGGCCGAGCCAAACGCCCCGAAGGAAGTCCCCTTGGGGGACAAGAGACGAACGACGCCGCCATGTGGGCGATTTCGGGCATTCCCGTGGACTATATTTTTAAATTTGGGGTTGCCACGAGAAGGGCCGCTCGCCGCGTTGCGCTCCTTGCGAATACGTCAGTATTCGCGGCGTCGCGCGTCTTGCGAGCGGCCCGTCTCGTGGCAACGCATGCGCGTTCCATGCGCAAACAGACCCCTTGGAAGACATTTTTGTGACACAACGCATCCTCGAACCGACCGAGATCTCGGCACTCGATCAATCGGCCATCCCGCGCTTTCGCCTGCCGGAGCGCGCCACCGCGTTCTCGGCGCGCGCCGCGCGGCTGCGCAAGCTGGCCGACCTGAACCCGATCAGCGGCTACCTGCGGCTGATGGCTACCGTCGCTGATGCGCAGCACGCGACGCTGCAAACGCTCGAACTCCCGCTGCCGTCGACGGAAGCGATCGCGCGTGCGCAGCAGCATTCGATGCCGCTCGTGCCGGCGCTCGACGGCGAGCGCGATCCGCGCTGGCGTGCCGTGCTGTACGAACTGCTCGACCGCGTCGACGGCGCCGGGCTCGTCAACCCGCAGCTCGCGAAGCTGCTCGACCGGCTGCGCCTGATGGCGCCCGCCGAACTCGACGCGCAAGCCGACGCGATCCTCGCGCTGCGTTTCGCCGAAGTCGACCCGGCTACCGCACCGTTCCTGATGGCCGCGCTGCAGGTCGTCTGGACGGATCTCGCCAGCCGCGTCGCGCCGGCCGACGTCCCGTATCTCGACCAGCCGGGGCTGTGCCCGGTGTGCGGCACGCATCCGGTCGCGAGCGTCGTGCGGGTCGGCGGCCAGTACCAGGGCTACCGTTTCCTGCAATGCGGGCTGTGCACGACCGAGTGGCACATGGTGCGCACGAAGTGCTCGCACTGCGATTCGACGAAAGGCATCGCGTATCACGGGATCGAAGGCGGCAGCGAAGCCGTCAAGGCCGAATCGTGCGACGAGTGCAAGACCTATCGCAAGATCGGCTATCAGGAGAAGGACTACGAGTTCGAGCCGCTGGCGGACGATCTCGCAAGTCTCACGCTCGACCTGCTGATGAACGAAGCCGGTTACCAGCGCAGTTCGCCGAACCCGCTGCTGTGGCCGGATGTTTCGCAGGAAGCGGATTGACGGCAGGGGCCGGGGCGGCGCGCGAGCGCCGGCGCCGGCCCGCTGCCAAGCATGAGACTGGAGCCACCACTACGTGACCGAACCGGGTGTAAATGAACTGAATGCGGTGCTGGCGCGCGTGCCGTCCGTCGAGCGCGTGCTGTCGTCGGCGCCGTTGCAACCGCTCATCGCGGACTACGGCCGCACGCGCGTGCTGAATGCTGTGCGTGCCGAGCTCGACCGCTGGCGTACCGCCGCGCAACACGATCCGGCGGCGGCCGAACCGCTCGACGAGCCGCGCATCGCCGCGACCGTCACGCGCATGCTGGCCGCGCAGAGCGCGGGCGCGGTGCGCATCGTGTTCAACCTGACCGGCACCGTGCTGCACACGAACCTCGGGCGCGCACTGTTGCCCGACGACGCGGTGCGCGCGGTGGTCGACGTGCTCACGCGCCCGGTCAACCTCGAATTCGACCTCGCCACGGGCCGCCGTGGCGATCGCGACGACCTGATCGACGATCTGCTGTGCGAATTGACGGGCGCGGAGGCCGCGACCGTCGTCAACAACAATGCGGCGGCCGTGCTGCTGGCGCTGTCGGCGCTGGCGACGAAGCGGGAAGTCGTCGTGTCGCGCGGCGAGCTGGTCGAGATCGGCGGCGCATTCCGCATCCCCGACATCATGAGCCGCGCGGGCGCCAGGCTGCGCGAAGTCGGCACGACCAACCGCACCCATCTGCGCGACTACGCGGACGCAATCGGCCCGCGCACCGCGCTGCTGATGAAGGTGCACTGCAGCAACTACGCGATCAGCGGCTTCACGAAGGAGACGACGCTCGCCGAACTCGCACCGCTTGCGCGCGAGCACGGACTGCCCGTTGCCGTCGATCTCGGCAGCGGTACGCTCGCCGATCTGTCCCAATGGGGCCTGCCGCACGAGACGACCGTGCAGGAAACCGTCGCCGCCGGAGCAAACGTTGTCACGTTCAGCGGCGACAAGCTGCTCGGCGGGCCGCAAGCCGGCCTGATCGTCGGCGATCGCGCGCTGATCGCGAAGATCAAGAAGCATCCGCTCAAGCGCGCGCTGCGCGTCGGCAAGCTGACGCTCGCGGCACTCGAGCCGGTGCTGCGCCTCTACCAGTCACCCGAATTCCTGCGCGACCGGCTCACGACGCTGCGCCTGCTGACGCGCCCGCAGCGCGAGATCGCCGACGCCGCCGAACGCGTGCGTCCGGTGCTGCAGGCTGCGCTCGGCAGCGGTTTCGACGTGACGGTCGAGCCGATGTTCAGCCAGATCGGCAGCGGCGCGCTGCCGGTCGACCAGCTACCGAGCGCCGGGCTCGTCGTACGCACGGCGGACGGCAAGCGCGGCGGCCGTGCGCTGGCGCAGCTCGAGAAACGGCTGCGCGAATGGCCGCGCCCGGTGATCGGCCGCGTGGCCGACAATGCGCTGCGGCTCGACCTGCGCTGCCTCGAAGCCGCCGACGAGGCGGCGTTCGTCGCGCAATGCGTGCCGCTCGCGGGGCCTGCTGCATGATCGTCGGTACCGCCGGACACATCGACCACGGCAAGACGACGCTGGCGCGCGCGCTGACGGGCGTCGATACCGATCGCCTGAAGGAAGAGAAGGCGCGCGGCATCTCGATCGAGCTCGGTTACGCGTATACGCCGCTCGACAACGGCGACGTGCTCGGCCTGATCGACGTGCCGGGCCACGAGAAGCTGATTCATACGATGGCGGCCGGCGCATGCGGGATCGACTTCGCGCTGCTCGTGATCGCAGCCGACGACGGCGTGATGCCGCAGACACGCGAGCATCTGGCGATCCTGCAACTGCTTGGCGTCACGCATGGCGCCGTCGCGCTGACGAAGTGCGATCGCGTCGACGCCGCGCGCGTGGCCGACGTGCGTGACGAGATTGCCACGTGGCTGAACGACTCGACGCTGGCCGGCGTGCCGATTTTCGAAACGCGTGCGACGGCCGTGGACGATCCGGGCGTCGCCGCGTTGAAGCGCTACCTCGCCGATGCAGCGATCGCATGGCGCGCGCGACGCGACGACGGGCTGTTCCGGCTTGCGGTCGATCGCGTGTTTACGCTCGCGGGGCAGGGCACCGTCGTGACGGGCACCGCGTTTGCCGGCCGCGTCGCGACCGGCGAGACACTCGCGATCGTGCGAACGGGCGGCGCGGCGCGCGTGCGCAGCATCCATGCGCAGAACCGGCCGGTCGAGGCCGGCCGCGCGGGCGAGCGTTGCGCGCTGAATCTGGCCGGGGTCGACAAGGCCGATGTCGAGCGTGGCGATACCGTCGCCGATGCACGGCTCGTTGCGACGTCGCCGCGTCTCGACGTCGATCTGACGCTGCTCGCGGATGCGGGGCTCACGCTGACGCACTGGGCGCCGCTGCACGTGCATCTCGGCACGCTGCATCGCGTCGCGCATGTCGCGCTGCTCGACGGCGACACGCTCGCGGCCGGCCAGCGGATGCGCGTGCAACTGGTATTCGACGAGCCGGTGTTTGCGCTGCCGGGCGACCGGTTCATCGTTCGCAATCCGCAGGCAACGCGCACGGTTGGCGGCGGCCGCGTGCTCGACCCGTTTGGCCCGGCGCGCAAGCGTCGTACGCCTCAGCGCCGCGCATGGCTCGACGCGCTGGCCCAATGGCTCGACGAAGGCCGTCTCGATGCGCTGCTCGCGCAGGCGCCGCTCGGCATCCCGCGTGCAATGCTCACGCATCTGACGGGTTTCGCGCCGAATGCGCTGGCGCTGCCGGAAGATGCGCTGGCGATCGGGCAGCGCGACGCCGCGTCGAACGACGGCGTGGTGATTGCCCAAGCGCACTGGCGTGCGTTGCAGACGCGGGCGATCGATACGCTGCGTGCGTATCACGAGCGCATGCCCGACGAGCAGGGGCTCGACGCCGCACGTTTGCGCCGGATGGCTGCGCCGCTTGCCGGCGATGCGCTGTGGCGCGCGCTCGTCGATGCGCTGGTGGCCGGCGGCGAAGTCGCGCGCAGCGGGCCGTGGCTGCATCTGCCGTCGCATTCGGTGAGCCTCGAGCCGCGCGAGGAAGCGCTGGCGCAGCAACTGCTGCCGCTGATTCACGCGGGGCGCTTCGATCCGCCGTGGGTGCGCGACCTGGCCCGCGACACGGGCGCGGCCGAGGACGCGGTGCGGACCTTGCTGCGCAAGCTCGCGCGGCGCGGTGACGTGCACCAGGTCGTGCGCGACCTGTTCTATCACGCGGATGTCGTGCGCGAGCTGGCGGAGCTGGTCGCGCATCTCGCGACGTCGCGCGACAGCGGGCTCGATGCCGCGACGTTCCGCGACGCGACGGGGCTCGGGCGCAAGCGCGCGATCCAGATTCTCGAGTTCTTCGACCGGGTTGGGTATACTCGCTTCCACCGCGATCTTCACCTCCTGCGGCCTGACAGCGGTTGGGCGGGTATTCAGGCGTAGGCGCTCGTTGTTCTTTTGGTTCTTTTCCCCACGGAAGGCATTCGTATCCGGTGGTACGGCCGGGCTTCAAACCCGGTTGGGGGTGTCAGACACTCCCGGGTAGGTTCGACTCCTGCTGCCTTCCGCCACCCCAGGCTATCCGGTATTCCGATAGCTTCCGCAGACACGCTTCATATCCTTGATTTCAGCGTGATTCATGAGCGCGGCGCGCTTGCGACTACCGTTGATGTCCCGCGCATTGTCCTCATGAAGCATGGGTAGCAATGTGGGTTTGCGGGTAGGGGCGACATGGTTGGACGACAGTTGCATCGACTCAGCGCACGGTGGGTTGCAAACGAGGTGACGCCGGGTCATGACTCGGATGGCCGTGGTCGGCATATGTGGATCGTGAACGACGGGGTGCGGACACCGGCCGTCGGGTACCGTGATTCTGTCGGAGACCTGATCGATCCCGTCCTCGCGCCGAGCGAGTAGCCGCGCAGATCGTCGCTCGATCTATCGCCGGATATCGACGTAACGTTTCGTGAAGCGACGGAAGCGTCGATCCGCGCGCCCTTGCACACTGCCTCGTACTTGGCGCATTGTTGATGCTTGCGAGATGCAGAGGGCCATGACGTGACAATGCGCCCGGATGGACTCGCAGTCGAATGTCGTCAGACGGATCGCTTCTGATCCTGGAAGCGCCCAGACCCGTCCCCACGCGGTTCAGCGGCTTCGTCACGGTTGCCGCGGCGTTTGATTTGGGGTTGCATCATGACACAACCGCTCGTATCGACGAATCGCGCTGGTCCGGAAATCGAAGTCGACGACGTCGAGCGGCGTTTCAGGTCGTTTGCAGACGCGATACCCCATATCGTATGGACGGCCACGCCTGACGGCTCGGTCGACTACGTCAACCGGCGGATCGAGAAGTATACGGAGCTGGGGTTTGCGCAAGTGGAGGGGTGGAACTGGATGTCGACGATCCATCCGGATGACGTGCAAACCGAAGTCGCGCACTGGGAGCGCGCGATTGCAAGCGGTACGGAATACGAAATCGAAATGCGCATATGGCGCATGTCCGATTGCACCTATCGATGGCACCTGGAACGTGCGTCGCCGTTGAAGGATGCGAACGGCAATATCGTGAAGTGGGTCGGCACGGTCACCGACATCGACGACCGCAAGCAAGCCCTGGCCGCGGCCGAGCGAGCCAACCGCGCGAAATCCGACTTCCTGTCCAGCATGAGCCACGAGTTGCGCAGCCCGCTCAATGCGATTCTCGGGTTCGCTCAACTGATGGCGACCGATTCTCCCCCGCCAACCCCGTCGCAACAGGCGAGCATCGACCAGATCCTGCGGGCGGGATGGCATCTGCTCGAACTGATCAACGACGTGCTCGATCTCGCGAAGATCGATGCCGGGCAAGTGGCAATCTCGCCCGAATCCGTATCGCTGGACGACGTCCTGCGAGAGTGCGATTCGATGATCGTGACGCAGGCGCGGCAACGGGGTATCCGGATGACCTTTCCGCAGGGCGAGACGTCATGCCATGTCCGCGCCGACCGCACGCGCGTCAAGCAGGTCCTGACCAACCTGCTGTCGAACGCGGTCAAATACAACTGTCCGTCGGGCGCGGTCGACGTCACCTGCAGCACGCCCGTGCCGGGTCGGGTTCGCGTGAGTGTCAGTGACACGGGGCCGGGCCTGTCTCCGGAGCAGGTGGGTGGGCTCTTTCAGCCGTTCAACCGCCTGGGACAGGAAGCCGGCTCAGAAGAGGGAACGGGCATCGGCCTGGTGGTCGCGAAGCGGTTGATGGAGTTGATGGGTGGCGGCATCGGTGTCGACAGTACGCCCGGAAAGGGGAGTGTCTTCTGGATCGAACTGGATTCGGCGCTTGCGCCGGACATGGCGACGACACTTGCCACAACGTCCGACACGCCGGCTTCGGGCGCGACCGGCAACGATGCAGCCGGGGCGTCCGTGCATACCGTGCTCTATATCGAGGACAATCCGGCCAACCTGAAGCTTGTCGAGCAACTGATCGCGCGGCGCGCGGACCTGCGCATGTTCGGCGCCCCGACTGGCCGGCTCGGCGTGGAACTGGCGCGCAGCGTGCAGCCGCGGGTGATCGTGATGGACATCAACCTGCCCGACATCAGCGGGATCGAAGCGCTCGACCTGTTGCGCACGTATCCCGAGACGGCGGACATTCCCGTCGTCGCGCTCAGTTCGAATGCGATGCCGCATGACGTCGAGGCGGGCCTGGCAGCGGGCTTCTTCCGCTATCTGATCAAGCCGATCAAGATCGCCCCGTTCATGCGCGCGCTTGTTGAAGCCATTGCGCTGGCGACGGCGCGGAAATAGTGTGGGCAGGTCGTCAGGGCTGGAACCATGATCGATTCGTCAGCGATTCTCGACGCCCGGATCCTGGTCGTCGATGATCTGGAAGCCAATATCCTGCTGCTCGAGCAGATCCTGCGCCGGGCCGGGTATGCACGCGTCGAATCGACAGCGGATGCATCCGCCGTCCACGAACTTCATCGCCAGCACCACTACGATCTGATCCTGCTCGATCTGCAGATGCCCGGCACGGACGGTTTCCAGGTCATGGAAAGCCTGAAGTCGCTCGAGGCGGACAGCTATCTCCCGGTCATCGTGATCACGGCCCAGCCGGCTCACAAGCTGCGCGCGTTGCAGGTCGGTGCGAAGGACTTCATCAGCAAGCCGTTCGATCTGGCGGAAGTGTTGATGCGGGTTCGCAACATGCTGGAAGTCCGGTTGCTGCACCGGGAATTGCGCAAGCGCGGCGATGTGCTCGAACAGAAGGTGCGGGAGGTGGAAGCGAGCCATGTGCTGATTCGCCGCCAGAGTAGCGAATTGCAGAGCCTGTATGCGAAGGTCGTGGCCGAGCAGAAGGTGTCGGAGCGGCTGCTGCTCAATATGCTGCCCTATCCCATTGCCGAGCGGCTGAAGGTGCATCTCGACGACATCGCCGGGAGTTTTCCGGAAGTGATCGCGGACCGCTTCGCCGACGTGTCGGTATTGTTCGCCGATATCGTGGACTTCACCGGCTTCTCGGCCGGCATGCGTCCCGAGCAGCTCGTCGAAATGCTCAACGAGATCTTTACCGGCTTCGACACCATTGCCGACCACTGCGGCCTCGAGAAGATCAAGACGATCGGCGATGCGTACATGGCGGCCGCGGGGCTGCCCGTTCCCGCTGCGGATCACGCGACGCGGGCCGCCCACATGGCGCTCGACATGATCGATGCGCTGGCCCGTTTCAACGCGGCCAGACGCTGCAACCTGAAATTGCGAATCGGCATCAACAGCGGCGAGGTCGTGGCCGGCGTGATCGGCAAGCGCAAGTTCATCTACGACCTGTGGGGGGCGGCCGTCAATCTCGCGAGCCGGATGGAATCGCAGGGCGTCGCCGGGCGTGTGCAGGTGACGGAGGCGACGCGAGCATTGCTCGGTGACGTGTTCGTCTTCGAGGAGCGTGGCTTGATCGCGGCGAAAGGGATGGGCGAATTCCGCACGTGGTTCCTGGTCGGCCGAACCGGCGTGTCGCCAAATTGAGGCTGAAATGACCGGCGCGGATCGTCACGCCATTTCGCGGGTTGTCACGGCATCGAATGAAATTGAAGCGCAGTAGTGCCGGCGAATGCGAATGGCGAAACTTGATCGGGAAAAGCACTAAAAGTTTGCGAATTTTTTCCGGGCTATAGTGGAATCACTGAAGGTAGACGCGGCGTCCCTTGCCGATACCGTTCAGGTAATGACTGTAGACGGGTGCTGTATGAAAAATAAAATCGAAAAGACCGCCGGACCGATCTGGGGCGTGGCTGCAGGATTGCTTCTTGCTGCCGCAGGATTGAGTCTCGGTATTTTTCCTGAAGTCCTGCGCAACTCGGGAAGCGCAAATGACTTCATGGCGTCCGGCGCCGCGATGCTGGGCATCTTTCTGGTCGTCTATTCCACGCACGAGTTGCGAAGAAGGCGTTCGCACTGAGCGCTCACGCGCGCTGATCCACGAAGGGTGATCCGGGCCGGCCCGCCGGCTCATGGATGCGCGCGTCCGTCGCGCGCTATGCCTTGGTGATTTCGTGTTGGTAAACGAGTTCGACGATTCGCTTCGTCGGAATGCTGGCGCGCAACCCGTCGACGCTGTCGATCGGAAACCACTTGCATTTCTCGATCTCGTTGTTCGCTTGCGGCGTCTGGTCCGCGCCGACTTCCGCGAAGAACACGTGATGGATCTTGGCGAGCCCGGTGAACTGCATCGAGTAGACGAGATGCTGGCCGGTCATGCCGGTTTCTTCGCACAACTCGCGATGTGCGGCTTCGAGCGGCGTTTCCCCGCGCTTGATCGTGCCGCCGGGAAGCGCCCAGCGCGACGCCGCGCGGGCGACGAGCAGGACTTGTTCGCCGCGGTAGCAGACGATGGTCGCGCGTTCCTTGACCGGGACGGCGCTCGCTTCGGGGGCGTTGATGGGTGCGGGGATCTGGGACATGGTGTGATTCTAACCAGCACAAAACGATCGGCCAAGGCGACCTGACCGGGTTTGACGTTTGATCGCCGTCGACACGCGGCCGATTGCCCCGAGATGTGCCCAAAGCGCAGGGCGGAGTGTGGGGCACATGGCTCGGATCGGCCGGACGCCCTTGCGAGGGCTGGGGGTATGCCGCGTCGCATCGCCGCGATACGTTACGATCGCCGGACTGTCCGTACGCGCTTTCTCCGCGAGCAAGCCTCGCATGGAGCCCGATACGGCGCGCTCAAACGCGGCCGCCGGTAACGTGGGTCGCGACGACCATCGGGAAACCCGCCATGAGAATCATGATTGTCGGCGCCAGCAGAGGGCTGGGCCGTGCGCTCGTTGAAGGCGTCTGCCGCGCCGGCGACACCGTTGTCGGCGTATCGCGCAGGCGTCCGGACGCAGTGACGTTGCCGCCGGGTGTCGAGCTTCAGTGGATCGAGGCCGACATGGCGTCGCCTGCCGAAGCCGCCGCGCACATTGCGCAGGCTGCGCCGTCCGCGTTCGATGTGCTGATCTGCAACGTGGGCATCTGGGAGGCGACAGCCTTCACCGACAGCTACGCGTTCCTGGACGAGCCGGACGATGCGATCGTCGATCTGGTGAACGTCAACATCACGGCTACGCTGCTGCTGCTCAAGCGCCTGGTGCCGCGCGTGCTGCAGTCACGCAAGCCTCAAGTCATCCTGACCGGTTCCACGTCCGCGCTTCGGCAAAGCGGGCGGCCGGAAGTCGCGTTCGGCGCGTCGAAGTTCGCGCTGAACGGCGTGGCCGATGCGTTGCGGGAAGGATTCCGGGGCAGCCGGCTGGCCGTCACGTGCCTGCAACTCGGCAACCTGAACACCGACGATGCGTTGTCCGTTCCGATTGAAGAGGCCGCGGCGCGCGGCGATGGCGGGCTGGTGCCGGTTCACGACGTGGTGGCTGTCGTGCGTACGCTGCTGCATTTGTCCGATGCCGCGTTCGTACGGGAACTGGTGATGCCGGCGATAGCGGACGAGCGGTTTTGAGGGTGACGCGGCGCGGCACGCAATCGGGGCGGCGGGTGGCGTGACCGGGATCGGCCGGTTGGCGATGCGCTGATTGCACAGCCTGCACCGGGAGTTGCAGGTGCCGACTGGTGCGACGCGCGGTGCGGCCCGTCAGGCGCACCGCGCGTCGCGCGGTTCATCCGGTTACTTTTTTTCCGGCAGGAACCAGTTCATCACGAGCGCGCAGATGCCGCCCGTCGCCACGCCCGATTCCAGCACGTTCTTCAGCGCGTGCGGCAGGCTGTTGAGGATGTCCGGCACCTGCGACACGCCGAGGCCGAGCGCGAGCGACACCGCGATGATCAGCAGTGCGCGACGATCGAGATGGACGCCCGAGAGGATGTTGATGCCCGATGCGGCCACCGCACCGAACATCACCATCGCCGCGCCGCCGAGCACGGGTTCCGGCACCGCCTGCAGCACGCCGGCGACGACCGGGAACAGGCCGAGCACCACGAGCATCCCGGCGATCCAGATGCCGACGTGGCGGCTGGCGACGCCGGTGATCTGGATCACGCCGTTGTTCTGCGCGAACACCGAGCTCGGGAACGTGTTGAACACGCCGGCCAGCAACGAGTTCGCACCGTTGACGAGCACGCCGCCCTTGATCCGTTGCATCCACACCGGGCCTTCGACCGGCTCGTTCGAGATCTTGCTGGTGGCCGTGACGTCGCCGATCGCTTCGAGCGACGTGACGAGGTAGATGATCAGCATCGGCACGAACAGCGACCACGAGAAGCCGATGCCGAAGTGCAGCGGCGTCGGCACCTGGAACAGCGCGGCCTGGTGCATGCCGGTGAAGTCGAGGCGGCCGAGGAACGCGGCCGCGAGATAGCCGATGACGAGCGCGATGACGAGCGCGGTGCTGCGCACCCACACGATCGGCACGCGGTTCAGCAGGATGATCGTGCCGAGCACGAGGCCGGACAGTGTCAGGTTCTCCGCGCTCGCGAAGGTGCCCTTGGCCATCGCGCCAAAGCCGCCGCCCATGCTGATGAGGCCGACCTTGATCAGCGTCAGGCCGATCAGCAGCACGACGATGCCGGTGACGAGCGGCGTGATCAGGCGCTTCACGAACGGCAGGATGCGCGATACGCCCATCTCGACGAACGACCCGGCCATCACGACGCCGAAGATCGCGGCCATCACGGTTTCGACCGGCGTGCCTTGCTTGACCATCAGGCTGCCGCCGGCGATCAGCGGGCCGACGAAGTTGAAGCTCGTGCCCTGGACGATCAGCAGGCCGGCGCCCAGCGGGCCGAAGCGCTTGCACTGGACGAAGGTGGCGATACCGGAAATCACCAGCGACATCGACACGATAAGGGTCGTATCGCGGCTGGAGACGCCGAGTGCCTGGCAGATCAGCAGGCCGGGCGTGACGATCGGCACGATGATCGCGAGCAGGTGCTGCAGCGCGGCGACGAAGGCGACCATCGGCGCCGGCCGGTCGTTCGGGCCGTAGACGAGGTCGCGGGCCGAATCTGCGGCGTCGGCGCCGTGGGCGGCGGGTTGGGCGGGGGAGGCGGGTTGCATGGCGAGCGGGCCGGACAAGGTGGAAAGTGCGGCATTTTAGCCGAACGGCCCGCTGCCGCTGCCGGGGAGGCTGCAATAGCGGGGATTCGACGGATCCGGAAAACAGTGGCGGATCGGTGCCCGGGCCGGCCGTGACCGCGGCGCCCGCCGGTCAGCGGGGCTGCCGCGATGCGAGGGCGGTCGGCGCGGTGGTCGGGGCAGTGGTCGCATGGAACCCGGGCAGCTCGGGAATCCGCCGCTCCATGAACTGCAGGAACGTGCGGGTCCGGAGCGGCAGATACCGGCGCGACGCGTACACGAGGTGCAGCGCATGCGGCGGCACCATGTCCCACTTCGGCAGCAGCCGGACGAGCTGCCCGCTGTCGATCAGGTCCTGAACGAGCCACGCGGGCCCGCTGCCCACCGCATGGCCTGCCAGGAAGCATTCCCGTAGTGCCATCGAGCTGTTCACGCGATACCGGCCGCGCACCGGAACGACGACCTGCTCGTCGCCGCGCGCGAAGGCCAGTTCGTTGGCGATGTCGGCGCGCGCGTAGCCGACGTACTCGTGCTTCGCGAGGTCGTCCGGCCGGCGGAGCTTCGGCGCCTGCGACACGTACCCCGGCGTGGCGACCAGCAGGCGCGGCGACGACGCAATGTGGCGCGCCACGGCGTCCGGTGGCAGCAGGTTACCGAGGCGAATGGCGACATCGACGCCTTCTTCTACCAGGTCGATCACGCGGTCGGTCAATTGCAGCTCGACCTCGATCTCCGGCCACGCGGCGAGGAATTCGAGCACGAGCGCGTTCAGCCTCAGCTCGCCCAGCCCCAGCGGCGCATTGACGACCAGCTTGCCGACCGGCCGCACCGTTTGCCCGCGCACCTCGGCCACCGCGCTCGCGTATTCGTCGATCACGCGCTTGCAGCGATCGTAGAACCGGCGGCCTTCGTCGGTGGGCGCGAGGCTCGTGGTCGAGCGTTCGAGCAGGCGAACGCCCAGTTCCTTTTCGAACGCGGCGACGATCTTGCTGATCGTCGGCTGGCCGGTGCCTTCCTCGCGCGCGACCGCCGAGAAATTGCCGAGCTCGATGGCGCGGACGAACACGCGCATGGATCGCAGCGAATCCATCTTATTCCCTTATGGCATGAACCTTATTCAAGTCTCCCACGTTCCTGCGCAATGGGGAATGACCTAACGTTCGTGAACCTTCAATCCCTGATGAGGAGTCGACATGAACGAGGCAACGCAATCTTCGGCACTGGACGGTGCGCACGTCGTGATATTCGGCGGGAGTTCCGGCATCGGCCTCGAGGCTGCTGCCGCCGCCAAGGCGAAAGGCGCCAGCGTCACGCTGGTCGGCCGGACCCGCGCGAAGCTCGAGTCTGCCGCGCAGGCAATCGGCGGCGCGCGCGTCGCGGTGGCCGACATCGCGGACCGCGATGCGGTGCAGGCCGTATTCGACACGATCACGCGTGTCGATCACCTGGTCGTCACGGCCGGCCGGTTCATTGCCGGCAAGCTGAACGAGACCGATCCCGATCACCTGCTTGCCGCGCTGCAGGAGCGTATCGCCGGGCCGGTCTACGCGATCCGGGCCGCGTTGCCGCTGATGCCCGCGACCGGCTCGATCGTGCTGACCGGCGGGCAACTGTCGGATCGTCCGGCCGCGCAGGGCGTGTCCGTCATTGCCGCCGCCGTGCGCGGCGTCGAGGCGCTGGCGCAGTCGCTCGCGCTGGAACTGAAGCCGATTCGCGTGAACGTCGTCGCGCCCGGCTTCATCGAGACGCCGCTGTACGACGCGTTCGGCCCGGAGGCGCGCGACGCGATCCTCGCGGG
>NZ_JAAGPG010000826.1:0-2526 GCF_017104665.1 Burkholderia sp. Se-20378
TGTCGAGCGCGACGTTGCATTCGATCGCCGCATCCTCGACGCGCGGCTTGCGCTCGTCCACCGCGCGCCGCGCGCTGTCGCACAGATGCGTGCGCACGCGCAGCCGGTCGTCCGCACCGAGCGACGCATAGCGCGTGATCACGTCCGGATCGAAGCGCAGGTCGACCGCGCAACGCCATTCGCGTGCGTCCTCGTCGGACGGCACCCGCACCCACGACACCTGGATCGTCAGCCGCCCGGACGCGTCGTCCGCATGCACGACGACGGTCGACTGCGACGGGAAGCCGTTCGCGAGCGCGTGCTCGAGTTCCGCGACGCGCTGCGACCGGTCGGGCGCGCCGCTCATCGTCGCACGACCCCCAGCAGCAGCGTGACGAGGAAGATCACCACGAAGATGTAGAACAGGATCTTCGCGATCTCGGCCGCGCCGGCCGCGATGCCGCCGAAGCCGAACACGGCCGCGACGATCGCGATGATGAAGAAGATGACCGCGTATCGAAGCATGGATACCTCCTGGATGGCAGCAGTGGTCAGGACACGTCGTCGCCGTTCACGCATCGTGCTTGTGCTCCGGTTTGCCGCGCCTCGGCGTGGACGCCATTTTTTCGAGTGCCTTTTCGCTCATCGACCGGGCCATCGACTGCGCCGGCGGTTTGAGGTCCTTCATGTTCGTCTTGCCGCGTCTGGCCGACAGTGCGGCCCCCGCGGCACGCTGCTGCGCTTGCGATTTTGCTGGCATGGTTGCGCTCCTGTCGTGGGCGCGCGCGTCGACGCGACGGTCGGCACGCGCGCGCGATGGGCTCGCCCGGCAGCCGTCATGCGGCGTCGCGGCGCCGCAGGTCGGCCGGTGGAATCTTCATCGCCTGGCGATACTTCGTCACCGTGCGACGCGCAAGCAGGATGCCGCGGCCCGCGAGGTTGTGCGTGAGCGCGACGTCGGACAGCGGATCGGTGTGCCGCTCGGCCGCGATCATGTCGCGGATCAGCACCTTCGCGGCCGCCGCCGAGCACACGCCCTTGCCGGCCGCCTCGAGCTTGCGCGGGAAGAAATGCTTGAACTCGAACGTGCCGTGCGGCGTGGCCATGTACTTGTTGCCCGTCGCGCGCGACACGGTCGATTCGTGCAGGTCGAGTTCCTCGGCGATGTCGCGCAGCACGAGCGGCTTCATCGCGATCTCGCCATAGCGGAAGAAGTCGCGCTGTCGCGCGACGATGCATTCGCCGACGCGCTGGATCGTATCGAAGCGCTTCTGCACGTTGCGGATCAGCCAGCGCGCTTCCTGCAACTGCTGGCCGAGAGGCGAATCGCGCTCGCCGCTCGACTGCGCGAACAGCGTCGCATAGCGTTCGTGCAGCCGCGCACGCGGCAGCACGGCCGGGTTGATCGTCACGATCCAGTCGTCGCGCACCTGGCGCACGATCACGTCGGGCACCACGTAGTCGCCGCGCGTGCTGCCGTAATGATTGCCGGGGCGCGGGTCGAGCCCGCGCACCAGCGCGCAGGCGGCCTGCAGCGTCTGCGGGTTGCAGCCGATCCGACGCTGGATCTCGGCCGTCTCGCGGCGCGCGAGCCGCTCGAGATGCTCGCGCGCGATCGCTTTCGCTTCCGCGAGCGCCGGCGTGCCGGCCGGGATCGCGTCGAGCTGCAGCACGAGACACTCGGACAGCGAGCGCGCGGCCATGCCGGGCCGGTCGAGCATCTGCACGAGCCGCAGCGCGACCGCGAGATCCTGCTCCGACAACAGCAGCGCGGGGTCGGCCGCGACCAGCAGTTCGACCAGTTCCTGGCGCAGGTAGCCGTCGTCGTCGAGCGCGTCGATCACGATGCGCGCGGCTTCGCGGTCGCGCCGGTTCAGCGGATAGAGCCGCAACGCATCGTGCAGTTGCTGATGCAGCGACGGTTCCGCAGCCAGCCATTCGCCGGGCGACAACCCGCCCGACTCGTCGCCCTGGCGGCTCGTGCCGCGCGTCGCGGGCGCGGCCGTCAACGACACTTCGGACACCTCGGGCACTTCGGGCACCTCGCCGTCCGGCTGACGAACATCGTCAGCCTGGGGCACCGCTTCGGGCGCGGCGGCTTCGGCCTGCGGCCCCGGTGTGTCGGCGGCAGGCTCCTCGTCGCCCTGGCCGTCGTCGAGAAACGGATTCTGATCGAGCGCCTGACGCAATTCCTGTTGAAATTCGAGCGAGGACAACTGCAGCAACCGCAGCGACTGCTGAAGCCTCGGCGTAAGTGCAAGATGCTGTCGCATCTGCAGCGCAAGCGAGACGGACATCGATGGTCCTCCTGACGTATCACGGGTTTCGCTTCGTATTCGGTCAGGATTCATGCAGCTTCCATGCCAAGGGGGCCGATCACCCCGTGCCGCGGTTCGCGCGGATTCGCACCCCGATTTTCAGCGCGCCACAGCCGCTTTTTTACAAGCCGACGGAAAGTTTTGGGCACGCGTTTCGCGCACCACGCCGTCACGCGCCGGCCATGGGTCGACTCAGTACTGCGCGGGCGGCGGCGTGCGCGGCAGCGGC
>NZ_JAAGPG010000827.1:0-2512 GCF_017104665.1 Burkholderia sp. Se-20378
CAGGCCCGTGAACGAGCCGGGGCCCGCGCCGAACGCGATCGCGTCGCAATCGGCGAGCGTCAGCCCCGATTCGGCGAAAAGCGCCTGGATGGCCGGCAGCACGCGCGTGCTCGACACGGCGCCCGTCAGCTCGTGGCGGACCCAGGTTTGCGGGGTGGAAACGGCGTCATCGGCATGGGCCGAGCGCAGCAGCGCGACCGAGCAGTATTCGGTCGACGTATCGATGGCGAGGAGCACTGTTTGCGTCATGGGCGACATTGTAATGCGGCGCCCCGCTCCCACGGGCGATCGGGCCCGATCCGTGCGTGCACGCCGCGCCGGCGGCGGTTTGGAAGGATCGCTCGACCCCGTGCGGCGGTCCGCTTGTTAAGATCGCCCGACCTGAAACCCTTACGGAGACACCCGATGAGCGAACTCACCGCCCAATTCGACCAGGCCCAGATCGACGTCAAGCAACTGACGGAACGTCCGGGCAACCTGACCCTGTTGCGCCTGTACGCACTCTTCAAGCAGGCGACCGACGGCGACGCCCATGGCGACAAGCCGGGCTTCACCGACATCGTCGGCAAATACAAGTACGACGCATGGGACGCGCTGAAGGGCACGTCGCAGGATGCGGCGAAGCAGCAGTACATCGAACTCGTCGAATCGCTGAAGAACGGCACGGCTTCCTGACCGAATCGCCCCCTGTCGCAATAGGCAATCAAATCAGTGGCGCAGCGCAGCAAATCTCTTTATAATGCTGGCTGCGTCACCCCCGCGCTCGGCTCGCAAGCCGTTCCGGCCTGGCGCCTCGTAGCGTTAAGCTCCAATCCGGTTTAGAACCTGTCCCCTCCTGCTTCGACCTTCGCGGTCGTCACTTATCAGGCTGGCGGCCCCGCTCCTGAAGCGCGCCGCACCCAAAACAGCTTCTAATGCCTCATCCGCCGACGGTTCGGCGGATTGCACCCCCGTTTCCCGATTTGCTCGCTGAATCCGACGACTTGGGTATGCGCGATTGGCGCCGACGTTTCACCCACTGTGATTCAAGGATTGTTATGACTTCGAGCATCAACTCCAGCCCGCTCAACGCGATCGCCGACCAGGCGCTCGGTCTCGACGACGCCGCCGTACCGGCCGCGGTCGAACCGGCGTCGGACGAGCCGAACTTCGCGTCGCTCGGGTTGTCGCCGGAGATCGTCTCCGCGCTGCAGGCCGCCGGCTATGTGAAGCCGACGCCGGTCCAGCAGCGCGCGATTCCGGCCGGCATCGCCGGCCGTGACCTGCTGGTCTCGAGCCCGACCGGTTCGGGCAAGACCGCTGCATTCATGCTGCCCGCGATCGAACGTTTCGCGCAGCTCCAGAAGGCGCAAGCGCAGCACCCGCGCGCGCCGCGCGAACCGAACCAGGGCGACCGCCGTGCGCGCCGCCCGCAACCCGTCGCGCGCCCGGGCCTGCTCGTGCTGACGCCGACCCGTGAACTCGCGATGCAGGTCACCACGGCCGCAACGACCTACGGCAAGCACCTGAAGCGCCTGCGCACGGTCAGCATTCTCGGCGGCGTCGCCTACGGCCAGCAGCTGATGCTGCTCGCGAAGAACCCGGAAATCCTGGTTGCCACGCCGGGCCGTCTGCTCGACCACCTCGAGCGTGGCCGCATCGACCTGTCCGAGCTGAAGATGCTCGTGCTGGACGAAGCCGACCGCATGCTCGACATGGGCTTCATCGACGACATCGAAACGATCGTCGCCGCCACGCCCGAGTCGCGCCAGACGATGCTGTTCTCGGCCACGCTCGACGGCAAGATCGGTTCGCTGACGAGCCGCCTGCTGAAGGATCCGGAACGCATCGAGATCCAGCAGCGCCTCGAGTCGCGCGCGAACATCGCGCAGACCGTGCACTACGTCGACGATCGCGACCACAAGGATCGCCTGCTCGATCACCTGCTGCGCGACGACGCGCTCGACCAGGCGATCATCTTCACGGCAACCAAGATCGACGCCGACCAGCTCGCCGGCCGTCTCGCCGACGCAGGCTTCGAATCGGCCGCGCTGCATGGCGACCTGCCGCAGGGCGCGCGTAACCGCACGATCCGTGCGCTGCGCGAGCGCCGTGTGCGCGTGCTGGTGGCCACCGACGTCGCGGCACGCGGCATCGACATCCCGGGCATCACGCACGTGTTCAACTACGACCTGCCGAAGTTCGCGGAAGACTACGTGCACCGGATCGGCCGTACCGGCCGTGCAGGCCGTTCGGGCACGGCAGTGAGCCTCGTGCACCACGCCGAGCAAGGCGCGCTCAAGCGCATCGAGCGCTTCGTGCGCGCGCCGCTGCCGGTCAACGTGATCGAAGGTTTCGAGCCGCGCAAGGCGCCCCCGCGTAACGGCGGCAACGGCGGCCGTGGCCGTCCGGGCGGCGGTAACGGCGGTCGTCGTTTCGGCGGCAAGCCGGGCGGCGGTTATGGCGGCAACGGTAACGGCAATGGCCGCAGCTACGGCGGCGGCAACGGCGGCGGCTGGAGCGGCAAGCCGGG
>NZ_JAAGPG010000828.1:0-233 GCF_017104665.1 Burkholderia sp. Se-20378
TATGATGCACTCGTTGTCGTGGTATCGTCGTACTCTGTATGTATCAATTCTGTATGGTGTGTTATAGCTTTGTCACTAATTGGTCTGTTGTTCTGACGATTTCAGTGACTCATCATCATCCATGCTCGTTTTGTTTATAAGTTATCTCGTCATTTGTTTGTCGTCTTTTGTTGTTCTCTGCTCATTTCATGTTCTTCTGTGTAACTGTCGTTATTTGTTTTTTTTTTTTTTTT
>NZ_JAAGPG010000829.1:0-2362 GCF_017104665.1 Burkholderia sp. Se-20378
CAAGCGCATAGGTGTCGGTGGGTTCGCACGCGCGCTGCAGCGCGAACCGCGCCGGTTCGGTCGAGCCGAACGTCTCGTCGCCGAGCGGCCGCACGTCGGCCTTGCCTTCGAACATCCGACGTTCGGGCCGGTAGATCAGCGGCTCGTGCTTCCACTCCTCGAAGTGGCTCTTCACCGAATCAAAACCGCCGCCGCAAACATTGAGTTCGTAGCGCACGCCCTGTCGCCGTTTCGGAATCGTCATCGTGCCTCCGCTTGATGTGCGCGCGACCGGCACCGGTCGCGACGCGCGTGGTCGTCATCGTCGTCATCTCCGTCGACGTGGCAAATCGCGTGCCGCGTGCGGACCCGGGCATGACCGTTGCGGAAATGGTCGCGTCATCGTCGTTCGCAGGGAGCCTTGTCATGAATCATTCGACCCGGCCCGACCCGTCGCCGCCACGCAAGCACGAGGACCGCACGCGCACGGGCCATTCGGAACGCCATATCGACCAGCAGTTCGAGGACACGTTTCCCGCGTGCGACCCGCCGGCGACCGGCGGCGTCACGCGCATCGAGCCCGACAGGCCGCCCGATACGCCGCCCGATTCGCATGAGGAAAGGCCGCGGCAAGACCCGCGCGAACGCGGCGGCACATGACCGGTCACGCGTGCCGGACGGCATGCGGTCGGCCGAATCCACCGACGAATCGACGCACCCCACCCGCCAGGAGGACGCCATGCATCGTGTCAACGAAATCATGTCGCAGGACGTCGTGCGCATCGCGCCGACCGATTCGATCCGCCATGCCGCGCAACTGATGGAGCGCTACGACGTCGGCGCGCTCCCCGTGTGCGACAACAACCGGCTGGTCGGGATGGTGACCGACCGCGACCTCGCGGTGCGCGCGATCTCGGCCGGCAAGCCGCCGGAGACGCGGATTCAGGAAGTCGCGTCGGGCCCGATCGAATGGTGTTTCGAGGACGATTCGCTGGACGAGATCCAGCATTACATGGCCGATGCGCAGTTGCGGCGCCTGCCGGTCGTCGATCACGACAAGCGGCTGGTCGGCATGCTGTCGCTCGCGGACATCGCGACGCGCTCGGCCGGCCCCGCGCGCGACGACGTCGCGAACACGCTCGAAGGCGTGTCGCAGCCGAGACGGACGTGACGGAACGAGGATCACGGCAAGCGACGAAGCCTGCAGATCTCCGTTCAAGGTCAGCCCTGCATCATCGGGAAAGGCCGTCGCGACAGCAGAACGATAACGACGAATGGCCGCCGCGTCAGCCGTCGTGCTTCGTCACGCGCACGATCTTGTCCGCCAGTTCGCGCACGTCGACCGGCTTGCACAGATAGCCGTCGAATCCGGCCTCGAGCGCGCGTCGTTCGTCGGCCAGGCCCGCATGCGCGGTCACGGCCAGCACTCGCACCGCGGGCGGCGCACCGCCGCCGTTCATGCCGGCGTGCCGTAACGCGTCGAGCAGCCAGAAGCCGTCGCCGTCGGGCATCGCGAGATCGGACAGCACGACGGTCGGCCGCAGGTCGGCCGCCACCGCGAGCGCTTCGCGGCCCGTCGACGCGATCGCGACGGCCGCACCGAACGTCGTCAGCGCGGCGGTGAGGCTCTCGCGCGTCGTCGCATCGTCGTCGACGATCAGGATGCGTTGCGTATCGAGCATCGGCGGGTCGCGGTGGCCGTCCGCGGGCGCATTCCCCCACGCCATCGCGCCGATCGGCTGCCAGCCGACCGGCAGCGTCACCGTAAACGTCGCGCCGCGATTGCGTCCCGCACTCTTGACCGTCACGCTGCCGCCGTGCAGCTCGGCGATATGCCGCACGATCGACAGCCCGAGGCCGAGCCCGCGCCGCGACGACGCGGGCGAATCGTCGGCGCGCCGGAACATGTCGAACACGTACGGCAGGAACGCCGGCACGATGCCCTGCCCCGTGTCGGACACGGTCAGCACCACCCGCACGTCGTCGCGCGCGAGCCCGACCGTCACGCTGCCGCCGGCCGGCGTGAACTTGAGCGCGTTCGACACGAGGTTCGACAGCATCTGCCGCAATCGCTCGGCATCGCCCGACACGACGCAGGTCGACGCCGCGCAGTCGAACTCGAGCACGATGCCGGCTGACGACGCGGCCGTCTGGAACGCGCCGACCGAATCGGAGAACAGCCGCACGACGTCCACCGGCATCGCGTCGAGCTGCAGCTTGCCGGTGGCGAGCGACGACGCATCGAGGATGTCGCCGACCATCCGCGTGAGCGAGCGCGCGCTGCGGTCGATCGCGTCGATCGCCTGCTGCTGCAGCGCGCTGTCGCCCGAATTGCGCAGCACCTCGACCCAGCCGTAGATCACGTTCAGCGGCGTGCGCAGTT
>NZ_JAAGPG010000830.1:0-2561 GCF_017104665.1 Burkholderia sp. Se-20378
GCGTCAGGTACGGCGCCGGGTCGCGCAGGTAGTCGGCGAGCCCGATCTGCATCGGCGTGTTCACCGTGAACACGTTGAACTGGTGGACCTTGCGGAATTCCGCGGTCAGCGCGGCAGGCGCCGCGACGAATCCATGTATCTCGCGCCGCTCGACGCGATCGTCGCCGGTGCGCCGACCCAGGCCGAGCACTGGCTCGCCCGCTATCGCGACGCGTGGGCCGGCGATGCGACGCGGATCTACGACGAGGCCGAAATCTGATCGTGCCGCGCCGGGCCGCTCACGCGCAGCACGCGAGCAGCGGTTCGTGCGCGAACTCGAGGTCCGGCGCCGGCGCATGGCCTCGCCGTCGCGCCCGCACCGCGTAGGCGAGCGTCTCGAGAAGCTGCGTGGTATCGGCGAACGACAGGCACGCATCGGTGATGCTCTGGCCGTAGCGCAGCGGCATGCCGGGCACGAGATCCTGGCGCCCTTCGATCAGGTTCGACTCGATCAGCACGCCGACGATGCGCGTGTCGCCAGCTGCAATCTGCGCGGCGACGGCCGTGCCGACACCCAGTTGGTTGCGGAACTGGCGGCGGCTGTTGCCGTGGCTGACATCGATCATCACGCGCGGTGCGCATTGCGCGGCCGCCATGCGCTCGCATGCGGCATTCACGGCGGCCGCGTCGAAATTCGGCTCGCGCCCGCCGCGCAGCACGACGTGCGTATGCGGATTGCCGGGCGAGGCCGTCGCGCATAGCCGGCCGCCCGTATCGACCGACAGGAAGCGATGCGGCCGTGCGGCCGCGCACATCGCATCGACGGCCACCTGGACGTTGCCGTCGGTGCCGTTCTTGAAGCCGATCGGGATCGGCAGCGACGACGCCAGCTCGCGATGCACCTGCGATTCCACGGTGCGTGCGCCGATCGCCCCCCAGGCGACCAGGTCGGCCAGATAGCGCGGCGACAGCGGATCGAGGAACTCGGTCGCCGCCGGCATCTCCGCCCCGTTGATGTCGCACAGCAGCGCGCGGGCCGTGTGCAGCCCCGCGTCGATCCGTTCGCTGCCGTCCAGCAGCGGATCGTTGATGAGCCCCTTCCAGCCGACCGTCGTGCGCGGCTTCTCGAAGTACACGCGCATCACGATTTCCAGTTCGTCCGCGAAACGCGCGCGTTGCAGCGCGAGCCGCGCCGCATAGTCGCGCGCCGCGGCCGGGTCGTGCACCGAGCACGGGCCGGCGATGACCACGAGACGGTCGTCGGTGCCGTTCAACACGTCGACGATCGCTCGGCGAGCCATTTGAACCGTGCGCGACGCGCGCAATGCCGGTTGTAGCGCGCCGGCCAGATCCGCGGGGGACGGCAAATGCAGCACGGCGTCACGGTTCGTCGTCCAGGTATTCGCATGCATGGGGACTGCCCTCCTGTCGATAATTCGGTGGATTTTTTACTACAGCGCGACTGTATTGAATGGCTCTTTCCATGCGCAACTAACATATTTACCAGTTTCTAATTCATAACCTTATGAATTGCAGAAATAAGCAAGTCGTCCGGAATTGAAGTATCGGCCTTGCCTGTTTTTGAGATGCCAGGCGGGCTTGAAATTCGATTTTCAACGAAGCATTCAGGCGCAATTATCCGCGCTGAAATCGCGGAGCGAGAGGCTTCCGCGATGGTTCGCTATTCGTTCTGATAGTGGCGCCTCGATAGGTGTTAGATTAATTTTTCGACTCCCGATAGGCCAATCGGGATCAAATAAATAAATCAACCCAGTCATTGCGGAGAATCACCATGTCGAAACGCCATTACGAAACGCCCATTCACGTCAAGTATCGCGATACGGATTCGATGGGGCATGTGAGCAGTCCCGTCTATTACGACTATCTGCAGCATTCGTACCTCAGCTACATGTTCGATCTCCTCGGCCTGCCGCGGAGCGAGAAGCTGCCGCACATCATGGTGAAGACGCAGTGCGAGTACCTCGCACCGGCGCAATTCGGCGACAACCTGACGATCCGGTCGAGCATCGTGCGCTTCGGCAGCAAGAGCTTCGATCTCGAACACCTGATGGAGCGCGACGACCAGACCATCGTTGCGCGCGGCATGTCGACGCACGTGATGTTCGATTACGCGAACAACACGACGCAGGCCGTGCCCGACGAGTTCAAGGCACGCGTGCTCGAATTCCAGGGTTCGCTGTGATGCGCGCGCGCCATTTCGGGAGCGACACGTGAGCGCCGTGGTGGCGCGCGCCCGGCGCCGGATCGGTGCGATCGTCGAGCGTCGCGACGATCGCGCGATCGTCATCGTCCGGCATGCCGCGCAGGCGTTGCTCGAGCCGGCCGCGCTCGAGCGGCACCGTGCGCTCGTCGATCGTCACGAGGATGAACTCGAGGTGCTGCTGCAGCCATGCGGGGGCGCGCACGATGGCGTGCGGCCGCTGCTCGGGCGCTTGCGGGATGCCGGTGTGACCGTCGCGCTCGATGCGGCGACGCTCGCTCATGACGCGTCGCTGCTCGAGTTCGCGAGCTGGGTCACGCAGTGCGCGACGCCGGGCGACACGGCGGAACCGTGCGACGAG
>NZ_JAAGPG010000831.1:0-2423 GCF_017104665.1 Burkholderia sp. Se-20378
TCAAGCTCGGCCTGCGCGCTGGGCGCCGCGCTGCGCGAGCTTGTCGAGCGCACCCGCGTACTGCGTGCAGACGAGCCCGATCAGCTGCAGCAGGTAGCCGCGCAGCAGCGTGGTCGAGCCGAACGTGCGCACGCGATCGGTGTCGAGCATGCACAGCGCGAGGCGGCGCGCTTCGTCGTAGGAGTCGCCGGTCAGGATGAAGTCGAGGTGTTCCTGGAAGCGGAACGGCGTCAGCTCGGGAAAGCGGTGCGCGGGCACGTCCTCGAGATCGAGCGGGTCGACGTCGAGATCGGCGCGCAGGAACGCCTGGCTGAAGTTGATCACGATGAAGTGCGCGCCTTCCGGATGCGGGATCAGGTGCTCGCGGTGCGGCAGCACGAACGCAAGCGCGCCGCGCGGAAACGGCCGCGTGACGCCGCCGATCCGCTGCTCGGTGTCGCCGCCGAGATTGAACTGGATCTGGAAATACGCGTGCCGGTGCGGCTCGGTGATCGCCTGGCGCGACGCCTGGTCGCGGATGTAGAAGTCGAGCCGGTCGCTGCGTTCGGGCATCCCGTACAGGCGCGGCGGGGCGATGGAGGGCATGAAGGATTCTGCTGTTCGTGACGCGGTTGAGCCGCGATGGTACAGCGAACCGGGCGCGACGGCGATCAGTGCGGCCGCACGACGTTGCCCGGTGTCGCTCGCGGCGTGCCGCGCGGCGATCATTCGTCCGGGTGGAAGCCGAGATAACGGGCGTGCGGATTGCCGCTACCTGCACGCTGGCTTGCCGCGCCGACCGACACGAGCGCGTCCATCGTCGACGTGCGGTTCGATACGAGCGTCCAGGCGATGGCGTCGTCGGCGTTGGTGGGCACGGACTCCGACTCCGACTCCGCTGCCCGCAGCGCCGTCAGCGCGGCGAGCAGCGTGGCGGACGGCGGTGCATGGACGGCGAACCCTTCGTTGGCCACGGCCGCCGTATCGATCCCCAATGCCGCGCAAAGCCGCGCCCGCAGCGGCGTCTCGGCTTCGCTTGCCGCACGCGAGCGTGCGATGTTCTCGCGGGTGTCCGCGTCGACGATCGTGCCGCCGCGGACGAACGGCGCCTGCTGCCACGCGTCGGGCGTGCATTGCTTGCCGTCCGGCACCAGCGGCACGAACGGATTCACTTCGGCCGGATAGATCCGGCACACGAGCGGGCGCTCGTCGTAGATCGCGCAGCGCAGGTCGTCGAGCAGGTTCGGGCATGGCCCGGCATGGGTTGCCGTGAGCATGACCGTGATGCGGACGGGCAGCGAGCCGCTGAGTGCGGCGGTCGAGCGCACGCGCTTGTACGCGGCGAACGCGTTGTCGGGCTCGGGCTCGACGAGCCACGGCATTGCGTCGCACAGCAGCTCCACGTGGCCGCCGCGCTGCAGCCACGCGGTGGCCTCGTCGATCGTCAGCGGAATGCGCAGGTCGCGGCAGCATCCGCCGCAGCCGTTGCAGGCAAAGTCGAGGTCGGTGGGGGTGTCGTTCATGCTGGATTCGATACGGATAACGGGGATGTCGCGAAGGGTCGCGACATGGCAGCGGTTGTGTTTATCGGGTGATCAGCGGCGCGACCCGGCGCCGCAGCTCGGGCACGACCTCGGCGTCGAACCACGGGTGGTGCTTGAACCACGCCTGGTTGCGCGGCGACGGATGCGGCAGCGGCAACACGTCGGGGCCATAGTCGCGCCAGGCATGCACGGTGTCGGTCAGCGTGGCCTTGCGGGTGTCGCGCAGGAAATGCCGCTGCGCGTACTGGCCGATCAGCAGCGTGAGCCGGATCGACGGCAGCTCGGCGAGCAACCGGTCGATCCACAGCGGCGCGCATTCGGGGCGCGGCGGGTTGTCGCCGCTTGCGCCGCGGCCCGGGTAGCAGAAACCCATCGGCACGATCGCGAAGCGTGTCTCGTCGTAGAACGTGTCGGCGTCGACGTCGAGCCAGCCGCGCAGCCGCTTGCCGCTCGCGTCGTCCCACGGGATGCCGCTCGCATGGACGCGGGCGCCCGGCGCCTGCCCGACGATCAGGATGCGCGCGTTGCGATGAGCCCGCACGACGGGGCGCGGGCCGAGCGGCAGGTCGGCTTCGCAGGCACGGCACGCGCGGATTTCAGTAAGCAGCACGTCGAGCGGCGCGCGCGTGGGTTTCGGCATCGAATCTGATCGGGGACGGAGTGGTCATGCGGCGTCACCCGGAGGGCGCGTGCCGGGCGCCGACAGGCGGCCCGGACAGGCGTCGCGCGGGAGCGCGCGCCGCCTGCATCACGCGGCGCGCGTCAAGCCTGCGACAGGCCCGCTGCGCCGCTTTCGGCGACGGCAGCATCATACAACGCGGTTTGCGCGATCGCTCGGGCGATCCCCGCGTCGTCGTGCGAACCGTCGAGCATGCCCCAGCGCCGGTATTGGGACAGGAA
>NZ_JAAGPG010000832.1:0-2405 GCF_017104665.1 Burkholderia sp. Se-20378
GGCGTTCGCGCCGATCGACACGGCCGCGTTGCGCGACCGTGCCACGCAGCTTGCCGCGCGGCGCTTGTCGGCGCCGCGCGATGCCGGCGCGCTGAATGCGTGGTGCATGACGGTGCCCGTGTGCGCGGTTGCCGATCTGCTCGGCTTCGACGAGACGCAGCTCGACGATATCGCGGCGCAGGTCGTCGATTTCGTCGCCGCGCTGTCGCCGCTGTCGGATGCCGCGGCACTGGCCCGCGCGAGCGACGCCGCGCGGCAACTGCTCGACCGGATGACGGAGCGCGTCGCGCAGTTGCATGCGCATGACGGCACGCTCGTCGCTGCGGTGCAGCAGGCGGCCCGCGCGTCGGGCTGGCAGGCGAGCGGCGGGCTGGTCGCGAATCTCGTCGGGCTGTTGTCGCAGACCTGCGAGGCGACGGCCGCATGGCTCGGCAATACGCTGGTGGCGTGGAACGGCGACGCGGGAGCGAGTGCCGCGCACGTTGTTCAGGACGATGCCGCGCTCGACGCATTCGTCGCCGAAGTCGGGCGCTTCGATTCACCGGTGCAGAACACGCGCCGCTTCGTCGCATCGCGCACGACGATCGAAGGCGTGACCGTCGAAGCCGGCGACGCGATTCTCGTCGTGCTGGCCGCGGCGAACCGCGACCCGGCCGTGCATCGCGATCCGCACCGGTTCATGCCTGGCCGCGCGGCCGGACCGAATTTCGGCTTCGGCACGGGGCCGCATGGTTGTCCGGGCGAGCGGATCGCGCGGGCAGTGACGGCGGGGGCGTTCGGGGCGTGGCTGCGTGCGGGCGGCGTACCGCCGCACGACGGGCTGGCGTGGGACTACCGCGCGTCGACCAACGTCAGGATGCCGAAGTTCGACGCGGCACGGTGAAAGGGAAAGAGGGACTTAACGGCAGCCTTGCTTCTCGGCCCATTGTTCCTGGGCGGCGACGCGGCGTTGCACGCGTTCGACGAGACCGGTCGAGAAGGTCCGCATGCTGATACCGCGGCGCTTCGCGAGGATCGTCTGCGCGACATCGGTGCGCGGGTTCGGCTGGCAGGCCCAGTACAGCGTCATCAGCCAGCCGATGCCGGTCCACCCGAACAGCGCGTTGAACATCGCGACCGTCAGCTTGTCGTGCCGGCCACGCCGGTCGGCAATGACCGCCGGCAGAAAATAGATCGCGATCGCGGCCACCGAACCGGCCACTTGAATCAGGACTGCGCTCTGCATGTTGCTGCTCCATCCGAACTGCAATGGGACTGATTGTCGCGCTTTTTCCGTTTGCGTGCAGGGCGTGGACAGGCAATTGATTGTTGCGTTTTTAATGACGATCAGCCGGCTTCGGCGTTTGCCGGCTGCACTTCGTTGCTCAGCGCGAAACCTTCGTCGAGCCAGCCGGTCACGCCGCCGATCATCAGCTTGACCGGCCGGCCGAGACGCGCGAGCTGGATCGCCGCACGCGCGGCGCCGTTGCAGTGCGGACCCGCGCAATAGACGACGAACAGCGTGCCGGCCGGATAGCCGGCGAGCTTGCTCTCGATGATCTTGCGGCGCGGCAGGTTGCGCGCGCCGGGCACGTGGCCGGCGGCGAACTGGTCGGGGCCGCGCACGTCGAGCAGCACGAAATCGGGTGTACCCGATGCGAGCGCGTCGTGCACGTCCCAGCAGTCGGTCTCGAAGCGCAGCGACGCCTCGAAATGTGCAAGGGCGGCGGGGCTGTCGGCGGCGGGCACGTCGGTGACGCAGGACATGGGCAAGTTCTCCTGAAGGTTGTGCGGAACGCGGTGGGATGAGGGGCAGTATCGCGCTTCGGCGCGTTTCGCGGCAGTGGCGCGATCGACAAGTTCCGGTAACATCGCGCCATGCACAATCATCTCGTCGTCGCGCTCGCCTACGATCGCCTCTGCACGTTCGAATTCGGCTGCGTGGTCGAACTGTTCGCCCTCGAACGCCCCGAGCTCGGGGTCGACTGGTATCGCTTCGCCGTTTGCGCGAGCGAGCCGGGGCCCGTGCGCGCGGCGGGCGGCATCACGGTCGCCGCGCCGTATCGGCTCGCGACACTCGATCGCGCCGACACCATCGTGATTCCCGGCTGGCGCGATCCGGACGAATTGCCGCCGGCGCCGTTGCTGAAGAAACTGCGGGCCGCGCATCGCCGCGGCGCGCGGCTCTGCTCGATCTGCTCGGGCGTGTTCGTGCTGGCGGCGGCCGGCGTGCTCGACGGCCTCACGGTGACGACCCACTGGCGCTATGCGGAGAAACTGCAGGCGCGCTATCCGGCGCTGCGCGTGAATCCCGATGCGCTTTACGTCGACGAGGGGCAGGTGATCACATCGGCCGGATCGGCGGCGGGGCTCGACATGCTGCTGCATCTCGTGCGCCGCGATCATGGCGGCGCGATCGCGAACCG
>NZ_JAAGPG010000833.1:0-241 GCF_017104665.1 Burkholderia sp. Se-20378
GGGTCATTAAAAAAAAAAAACAAAAAAAAAAAAAAAAACACAGGACGAGCAAAGATAAAGGAAGAAGAGGAGGAAGAAAGAGGAGAGGAAGGACAAGATGGAGGAAGCAACGGAAGAGGAGGAGGGAGAGAGAATGATACGATGAGCATAAAGTAAAGAGGTGGTAGAGATGATATCGATGTATGAAACAAAGAGAGAAGAAGACAGCAGGATAAGAGAAGAGAAACAAGAACGAACAAGA
>NZ_JAAGPG010000834.1:0-2435 GCF_017104665.1 Burkholderia sp. Se-20378
TGCTGCGACCGCGCGGCCGCCTGCTGCGCGCTCGCGGCGACCTGCGTCGGCACCTGCGTGAGCCGCGTGATCTGCTCGGCGAATTCGGATAACGAAGAAACCGCGCGGTCGAACGACGCCGGCTCGTCGAAGAGTGCGGGGAGCTGTTCGCGGTTCTGCAGCTTCACGGCGCCCGCCGACACCCACAGCCCGTTGTCGACGACGACGGGCGGCAGCGCGTGCACGCTGTTGTCGCCGTCGGCGGTGCGCTTGAGGAGCGCGCCGGATTCATCCGAATCGCGTCGCACGTCCCGCTCGATGCCGCTGCGCAGCCCGGTGCAGCCGCTCAGCAGCACGGCGGCCAATAACGAAAGAACGAAAAAAACGCGCATCAGCCCGCTCCCTGCGCGACGACGCGCAACACGTGATTGCCTTGATAGAGAATCGCCTGGATCGGCGTCGCCGTGCGGCCGAGACTCGCGACGAGCACTTGCAGCGCATCCTCGAACGAGCCGCGCAGCGTCGCCTGCGCGTCGATGCTGAAATCGACCGGCGCATCCCAGACGAGCTGCCAGCCCGCCGTGTGCGCCCATCGCGACAAGACGCCGCGGATCGTGCCGTCGGACGCGCGTACGTCCCAGACGGGTGCGTCCGCAACGGGCAGCGACGCGGGCCGTGCGGCCGTGGCCGGCGCGGCCCCGGCCGACGTCGATGGCGATATCGCGCGCGAGACGTCGACGCGCGTGGCCGTCAGCGGGGCGTGATCGAAGCGCTCGACAAATGGGCCGCCGATCGCCGGATCGGTGCCGGCGGGCGGGCCGCTCGCCGCGCAATCGGTTGCAAAAAGCGCGGTCGCGATGAACGCGGCCGCGGCGACCGTAGCGCCGTGCATCATGGTTTTCCTCGTTACTCGACTGCTGCCGTGCGCCGCTGGCCCCCGCGCTTTGCTGCTCGATGATCCCGGATGTCGCGTCCGACGCCCCGGACCGCCTGCGCGGCCGGAAATGGCTTTCCGAACATGGGATTACCGCAGCGCTACATAATAGGTCTACACACGCAGTCGCATTATTGAAGTGATTATTGCGCGGCAAATATACCCTGAACGGTTTGACAAAAGCTAGTTTGCATGCAAAATTAAATAGACCATTCAATTTCCTCTTTCATTGCGGGAAATGCACCGCTCAATCCATTCATTCGAACTGCCAAGATGAACCAGCATGCCGCCGCCCCGCTGCGCGATCTCGCGGGCGAAGTGCTCGGCCTGATCGACCTGAAGCAGATGTTCACCGACATCCACATCGAGCAGGACCGCCCCGTCACGATCAAGACCCCGCGCGGCTGGGTCGAGACGAGCGACGAACCGGTGCTCCTCGACGACATGCGGCCGCTGCTCGACGCGATCGACGAGCATTGGGAAGCCGCGCTGCGCCAAGGCACGCTCGACCGCCCGTTCGTCCTCACGCGCTGCCGGCTGCGCTGCCACGTGTACCGCGCGGGCGGCGGCCGCAAGATCGTGATCTCGATGCGCCGGCTGCCGCTCAAGCCGCTGCCGCTCGAGGAACTCGGCCTGCCCGTCTACGTGCGCTCGATGCTCGACAACACGAAGGGCATCATCCTCGTCACGGGCCCGACGGGCTCGGGCAAGACGACGACGATCGCGTCGCTGCTCGAGCACATCAACACGACGCGCAACACGCATATCGTCACGATCGAGGAGCCGATCGAATACTATCTGGAGCGCCGCCAGTCGATCATCTCGCAACGCGAAGTGCCGACCGACACGCCGAATTTCCCGCACGGGCTGCGCGAGGCGCTGCGGCAAAGGCCCGACGTCGTGATGGTCGGCGAGGTGCGCGACGCGCAGACAGCCGACACGCTGCTGCAAGCGGGCGAATCGGGGCACCTCGTGCTCGCGACGATGCACACGGGCAGCGCGGTCAGCGCGCTCAACAAGCTGCTGTCGTTCTTTCCGGTCGAGCAGCGCGACCGGCACGCGGTCGCGCTCGCCGAATCGCTGATCGGCATCGTCTGCCAAAGCCTCGTGCCGAGCGCGGACGGCGAAAGCCTCGTGCTCGCGAGCGAACTCCTGTTCAACAACAACAACCAGGTCGCGAAGCTGATCGCGGAGCCGACGAAGCTGCACCTCGTCAACGAGTTCCTGCGGCGCCGCGAGGACAACATGTCGCGCTCCCTGAACGACGACCTCGCCGCGCTGGCGGCCCGCAACCGGATCTCGACGAAGGACGCGTTACGGGCGACTTACAATCGGATCGAGCTGAACGAAATGATGCAATCGATTGTTAATCGTTAGGCGCGCATCCGATCCGCTATTTTTATTCCGATCTAAAATCGGAAAAAAATCGTATAAACACGCCGAATCCCGTGTTAATCGACTGGTGGAATTAATTTCAAAAACCGATTGTCGTCGCGCGTCGAATTCGTGCCAGACCGTCGTT
>NZ_JAAGPG010000835.1:0-2499 GCF_017104665.1 Burkholderia sp. Se-20378
TGCCGCCGCGATGGCGATGGCCGGGCTGCCGCAGGCGTACCTGCCGGGCCGCAGCATGGTCGCGCTCGGCGGCGGCACGTGGCGCGGCGAGAGCGGTGTCGCGCTCGGCCTGTCGACCATCTCCGACAACGGCAAATGGGTCGTCAAGGGGAGCGCGAGCAGCACGTCGCGCGGCGACGTCGGCGGGTCGGTCGGTGTCGGCTACCAGTGGTAAACGCGCGTCATGAAAGCCATTCACCTTGGAAATCAACGATCCATGCATAACCAGCACACTCGTGTATCGGGCCGGGCCGTCCGCACGGCGGCCGCCGCCTGTCTCGCCGTCGCGCTCGCGGGCTGCGGCAGCCTCAGCACCGTCACGCCGGAAGGCACGACCGACCAGGCCGTGTTTCCCGACGTGAGCCATGCGACCGTGAAGGACGGCTCGTGGCCGAACCTCGACAGCCTGCGCAGCGTGCGCAGCGGGATGAACAAGACGCAGTTGTACGAACTGCTCGGCACGCCGCATTTCTCGGAAGGGCTGATGGGCGTGCGCGAATGGGACTACCTGTTCCATCTGCCGTCGGCAAGCGGCCCGATCCAGTGCCAGTACAAGGTGCTGTTCGATCAGGACCGGCTCGCGCGCACGTTCCTGTGGAAGCCGGAAAGCTGCGCTGGCGCGCTCGAGCAGGCCGGGCGTCCGTAACCGGCCACCCCGCAACGGCCGGTGCGGTTGTCTCGACCGGCCGACTCCGCAGGCTCGCCCGCCGTGCGCGCCGATGTGCGCGGGTGGCGGAACGGTTCTTCTCGCGTTGCCCTGTATCGCGCCTTGCCTGTTTGCCAAACGGGCCGATCCGGCCGTTCGTCGCCGAAGCCGCGTGTGTTCGACGCCGTCCTGCGCGAAAATCGGTCTCCACGACGAAGCCGGCCCGCGCCGGCGACGCCCCCGCGTCGAACGACAGGAGACGACATGACGAAGCAGGACGACACGATGTGCACGCACTGCGTCGCGTGGCAGAACGTGCAGACCTGGCAGACGGCCGAATGGTGCCGGCTCGCCGAGACGCGCTCGGGCATCGATCTGTCGGGCACGCTGGCAGGCGCGATCGACGGCATGCCGCTGCGCATCGAATACGCGATCGCGTGTGGCGCCGACTGGCTCACGCGCGCGGCGCGCGTGACGCAGTGGGGCGGCACGCAGCCGCCGCGCGAATGGGAGATCGCGTGCGACGCAGGGCGGTGGACGATCGATGGCGTCGACGTACCGGCGCTCGCGGGCGCGACCGACCTCGATCTCGGTTTCAGCCCGTCGACGAATACGCTGCCGATCCGGCGGCTCGCGCTGGCGGTCGGCGAGGCGGCCGTGATCCATACCGCATGGCTGCGCTTCCCGGATTTCGAGTTCGTGCGCGGCGAGCAGCGCTATACGCGTACGGCAGAGCGCGTGTACCGCTACGAAAGCGGCACGTATGCGGCCGATATCGCGGTCGACGAAGCGGGCCTGGTCACCGACTACGACGAATGGCGGCGCATCGGCGCGGCACCCGCGCGCTGATTCACGCGTATCGCGTGCATCGTGCTTCGGTAGCGGCGGCGCGTCAGCGTGCGCTCGCGACCGACAGCTTGCCCGGAATCAGCTTTAGCGTGCTGAACGTATCGGCGATGGTCTGCTGATACGCGAGCGTCGCGTCGCTGATCGGCTGCACGCCGTAACCGGCGCGCTTGAGCGCGACTTCGAGCGTCGGCGCGTCGAGGCCGACGAGCGGTGACAGTTGCGTGGCGACGTCGCTCACATGGTCGCGCGCCCAGCGATCGACCGCGTCGACTTCGTCGAGCAGCGCGCGCAGCACCTGCGGGTGAGCGGCCGCGTATTTGCGCGCCGCGAGGTAATACTGCGTATTGCGCACGAGCCCTTCGCCATTCGCGATCACGCGCGCGCCGATCTGCCGCTCGGCGGCGGCCAGGTACGGATCCCAGATCACCCACGCATCGACATTGCGCTGCACGAACGCGGCGCGCGCGTCGGCGGGCGTCAGGTAGATCGGCTGGATGTCGGCATACGTGAGGCCCGCGCGTTCGAGCGCCTTCACGAGCAGGAAGTGGACGTTCGAACCCTTGTTGAACGCGACCTTCTTGCCGCGCAGCTGCGCGACGGTGCGGATCGGCGAATCGGGCAGCACGACGATCGCCTCGCCCTGCGGCGCGGGCGGCTCGTTGCCGATGTAGACGAAATCGACGCCGCCCGCCTGCGCGAAGATCGGCGGCGTCTCGCCGACCGTGCCGACGTCGATCGCGCCGGCGTTCAGGCCCTCGAGCAATTGCGGGCCGGCCGGAAATTCGAGCCACTGCACGGTGACGCCCTGGCTCGCGAGCCGCTTCTCCAGCGTGCCGCGGGCCTTGAGCACGACGAAGTTGCCGTATTTCTGGAAACCGACGCGCAGCCGCGTGCCGCTGTCCTGCGCGTGTGCAGGCAGGCCCGCGAGCGGGCCGAGCGCGAGCCCGGCCAGTCCGGCGGCCGCG
>NZ_JAAGPG010000836.1:0-2579 GCF_017104665.1 Burkholderia sp. Se-20378
TCGTCAACCAGCTCGTCAAGGATTTCGAAGCGCAGAGCGGCATCACCGTGAAGGTGCGCTCGGGCGAAGGCCCCGCGCTCGCCGCGCAGCTCGTCGCGGCACGCGACCGCACGCCGGCCGCCGTGACCGAATCGTGGAAGTCGCTGCAACCGGGCTTCCAGCGGATCGTCGACAAGTATCCGAAGCTGGAAAAGACGAACCACTACGCGCATCTCGGCACGCTCGGCACCGGCAATCACTTCATCGAAGTGTGCGTCGACGAAGCGGACCACGTGTGGTTCATGCTGCACAGCGGCTCGCGCGGTGTAGGCAATGCGATCGGCAGCCTGTTCATCGAACTCGCGCAGGCCGACATGCGGCAGCACATCGCGAACCTGCCGGATCGCAACCTCGCGTATTTCACCGAGGGCAGCCGGCACTTCGACGATTACGTCGAAGCGGTCGGCTGGGCGCAGGACTACGCGCGCCGCAACCGGCAGGCCATGATGGACGCGGTGATCGGGGCAGCACGCGGCGTGATCGCGAAGCCGTTCTCGGTCGACGAACACGCGGTGAACTGCCACCACAACTACGTGCAGCGCGAACGCCACTTCGGCGAAGACGTGCTCGTGACGCGCAAGGGGGCGGTGTCCGCGCAGAAGGGCCAGCTCGGGATCATTCCGGGCTCGATGGGCGCGAAAAGCTTCATCGTGCGCGGGCTCGGCAACCCGGACAGCTTCTGCTCGTGCAGCCACGGCGCGGGCCGGACGATGAGCCGCACCGAAGCGAAGCGCCGCTTCACGGTAGACGACCAGGTGAAGGCAACCCAGGGCGTCGAATGCCGGAAGGACTCGGGCGTCGTCGACGAAATCCCGATGGCCTACAAGGACATCGACGCGGTGATGGCGGCCCAGCGCAGCCTCGTCGAAGTGGTGCATACGCTGCGCCAGGTGGTGTGCGTGAAAGGATAGCGCGGTGCGCGGCCGATGGCCGGCGGCCGCGCACAACAAAAAGGAAGCAACAACAATGAAAACGGAAAAATTGACAGCGGTGCGCAGCGCGCATCCGGTCGACCCGGCCGTGCGGGCGCGCGTGATGGCGGAGCTCGCGGAAGTCGAGCGCCGCCACGACGTGAGCGTGCTGTTCGCGTGCGAATCGGGCAGCCGCGGCTGGGGGTTCGCATCGCCGGACAGCGATTACGACGTGCGCTTCGTGTATGCGCACCGGCGCGACTGGTACCTGAGCGTCGAACCGCAACGCGACGTGATCGAGCGTCCGCTCGACGACGAGCTCGACGTCAGCGGCTGGGAACTGCGCAAGGCACTGCAACTGCTGCGCCGCTCGAACCCGACGCTGCTCGAATGGCTCGACTCGCCCGTCGTGTATCGCGAAGATGCGCGCTGGGCGCCGCGACTCAGGTCGCTGGCGTCCGCGTTTTTCTCGCCGGTGCGCGGGCGTCATCACTACCTCGCGATGGCGAAGAAGAACTTTCGCGGCTATCTGCAAGGCGACACGGTGCGCTACAAGAAGTACCTGTACGTGCTGCGGCCGCTGCTTGCGGTGCGCTGGATCGACATGGGGCTCGGCATGCCGCCGATGCGCTTCGTGGATCTCGTCGACGGCACCGTGCACGAGCCGGCGGTGCGTGCGGAACTCGACGCCTTGCTCGCGCTGAAGATGAGCGCGAACGAAAGCGAATACGGGCCGCGCAGGCCGGCGGTGCACGCGCTCGTCGAGACGATGCTCGCCGATGCCGAACACGATCGCGAATACAAGCGGCCGTGGGGCGACGTGGCGATGCTCGACGCGTTCCTGCGCAACGTGGTCGACGGTCGATGAAAAGTAAGCGGCGCGATGTCTTTGGACATCGCGCCGTTTTCGCATCCGCACTTGTCCGACCCATCCGGCCAGCAAGGGACGTGCCCGCACACTACGCGTCGTCGTCACGATCGCCGCCCATTGCGGCGGTATACTTGGTGCCGTTCGGTAAAGCGCGCCGCCGCATGCGCCGCAGCCTTCGACCTGCCCCGCTTGCTGACGATGCGCTTGCAGTCCGACGTCTTCCGTCCGCCCATCCACAGTCGATACGAACCGTCATGTCGCACCGCCTTTCGCTCGCCATCGCCGCCCTCCTCGCCATTTCCCCGATCGTCGCCCAGGCTCGCCCGCTCGCGCGGCCTCCGGTCGAGCGCGATTTCAAGAACTGGTCGGTCGTCTGCGACAACGGCAACCGTTGCATTGCCGAAAGCCACGCCGACGATATCGACGACGCACGCACCAGCCTGATCCTGCGCGTGACGCGCGATGCCGGCCCGGACGCGCAAGCCTCGCTCGACCTCTACGCGTCGGCGCCGCTGGACCTGCGCACCGCACGCGTGGATGGCAGCCCGTTCGATGCCATGGCGGCCCAATGGCACGCGTTCGGCGGCAAACCGGACGATGACGAAGCCCACCCGTTCCGGATCCGGACCAACGATCCGGCAACGGTTGCCGCATGGCTCGCCGCATCGCGCAATGCGCAGCTGCTGAGTTTCGGCGATCCGGCATCGGCCCAAACCGCCCGCACGCCGTTGACCGGACTGAATGCGGCGCTGCTGCTG
>NZ_JAAGPG010000837.1:0-237 GCF_017104665.1 Burkholderia sp. Se-20378
TACTTGTAAAGTTATGAGGATTAGTGGAATGGGTCAGTATTCAATTGAACGAATAATTGACAATGAGTATCAAGATTGGCTATGAAACTAACTGGAAGGTGTCTGTAGGACATAGCTTGAGATGGTCAAAGGAGTGTAGGTACAAAAAGTGTCAGTCTTTGCAAGTTGAGGAATTGGTGCATCTAAGTTGTCGAGTGGTGCCAAAACGTGAGAGGTGGAGGAGATTTTTTTTTTTTT
>NZ_JAAGPG010000838.1:0-2374 GCF_017104665.1 Burkholderia sp. Se-20378
TGCCGGCCACGCGCTTCATGCGCGATACGCCGTCGCTGCGGCGCATCGGCGCGCAATTGCAGAAGGTCGAGTATCCCGACCATCTCCGCGTGTCGGAGATCGTCGCACTGCACCGCGCGATGTACGTGCACGCGGACGCCGCGGTCACGGATGCGCTCGGCATCGCCGAACTGCTCGACAAGCCGTGCCGCGCGCGGTCGAAGGGGCAGCGCCAGCGCGTCGATCTCTACGTCGCGCTCGCGCACCGGCCCGAACTGGCCGTGCTCGACGAACCGTTCACCGGCCTCGACCGCCGTTATGCGGGCGTCGTGATCGACCTGCTGCGCCACCGCACGCGCGGCACGAGCGTCGCGATGATCTGCCACGCCGAGGAAGAGCTCGCCGTCGTCGACGATCTCGTGTGGGTACGCGACGGCGGCGTGCGCTACCAGGGCGACAAGGACGCGCTGCGCGCCGAGCTCGTCGGCGAAGCGCGCGCGGTCCTGCATTGCCGCGACGAAGCCGACGCGCGTGCGCTGCGCAAGCGCCTCGCGGCGCTGCCGGGCGTGACCGGCGTGCGCGTGTCGGCCGCGCATGTCGTCGAGGTGTTCGGCGATGCGACGCTGCATCCGAACGTGCACCGCATCGTAGGCGAACAGGGCATCCAGCATCTCGCGCTCGCGCCGAGCACACCGGGCGACCTGCTGCGCCTCTGTACCGAGGGCCCCTCCCATGACTAAGGTGTTCCTGATCCTCGTGCGCAACGAGCTGCTCGGCTACCTGCGCAGCCGCTCGTCGCTGTTCTGGACGCTCGTGTTCCCGGTGTTCCTGCTGAGCGTGATGCTGTTCGCGTTCGGCGGGTCGGGTTCGCTCGGCACTGCAGACATCGCATTCGACGTGCCCGGCGGCGCGACGCCGTACAGCCGCGCGTGCGAAGCGCAGATCGTCTCGAGCCTCACGCACAGCGACACGGTGAAGGCGACCTTCGACGGCCGCGGCGCGGCGGCCGATCGCGTGACCGTCGTGCTCGGCAACGACGAGCGCACGCCGGCGACGATCCGCTATGACTTCAACGGCTCGCTCGCGGTCAAGGCCGCGTCGCGCGTCGTCGCGATCGCGCTCGCGCGCTGCGCCGCGCAGCGGCTCGGGTTGCCCGCCGCACAGGCGCGCTTCGAAAACGCGGCACCGGCGCGCCGCCCGTTCGACTATGGCGCGTTCTTCGCGACCGGCATTCTCGTGATGGCGTTCATGGCGATCGGCCTCAACTCGACGACGACCGCAATCGCGTCGCTGCGCGAACGCAATACGTTCAAGCTGTACGTGTGCTTTCCGGTCTCGCGCGGCGTGTTCCTCGCCGCGCTGATCGTCGCGCGGATGATCATGATGGCGCTGTCGGCGCTCGTGTTGCTGACCGTCGCACGCGTCGCGTTCGGCATCGCGCTGCCGATTGCGACGCCGGACGGGCTGCGCGCGTTGCCGATCGTGCTGCTCGGCGCGGCGATGGTGCTCAGCATCGGCGTGCTGCTCGCGAGCCGCACCAAATCGCTGGCCGCCGCCGAACTCGCGTGCAAC
Source organism: Burkholderia sp. Se-20378 (assembly GCF_017104665.1). Lineage (NCBI taxonomy): Bacteria > Pseudomonadati > Pseudomonadota > Betaproteobacteria > Burkholderiales > Burkholderiaceae > Burkholderia > Burkholderia sp. Se-20378. The sequence continues at coordinate 1,552 of NZ_JAAGPG010000838.1, forward strand.
GTCACCTACTACCCGCTGCTGTTCTTCAGCGACCTGACGATCCCGATGCACGACGCACCGGCCTGGCTCAAGTCGGTACTTGCATTCCTGCCGACCAACCAGTTCGCGGTCGCGCTGCGCGGCGCGCTGGTCGACGGCGCCCCGTACGCGCAGCTCGCGCCGCAACTGCTCGGCATGACCGCGAGCACGGCGCTGTTCCTGTTCGCCGCCGCGCGGCTGTTCCGCTGGCACGACGCTTGACGCGTCGTCCGCTGTTTCGACGTTACGACGTTTCGACGAAGGAGAATCCCCCGATGAAATCGAGCCATCCCATCACCGACTACCTGCTGCACGCGAGCAACTTCCTGCCGGCGATCGTGTTCCTGTTCTACGGCCGGCTCGGCCCGGAACAACCGGACGTGCGCTGGACGCACGCGTTCCTGATCGGCGGCGTGCTCGCGCTCGTGCACGGCGCATGGCTGATCCGCCGCGCGGACCGCAACAGCATCGCGATCGGCGTCGACCTGTTCCTCGTGATCGGTGCGGTACTGGCGCTCGTGTCGCCGACAGGTAGCCGTTTGTGGGGCGAAGAACTCGGGCCGGCCGCGATGCTCGTCTGCGTGCTGGTCGTCGGCATCGTGCATACCGCGTGGTCGGACCGTGGTTTCGTCGACGGTGCGTTCGTCGACCAGGGACGCGTGCGTTCGCTGTCGATCGTGCTGCTCGCCGTCACCGTCGTCGCGCTCGCGGTGTCGATCACGATGCGCCACAGCCCGCTGTGGGGCGGCGTCGTGCCGCTGATCGCGCTGGTCGTCGTGCGCGGCCGGCTGCGCAAGCAGCTCGT
>NZ_JAAGPG010000083.1:0-238 GCF_017104665.1 Burkholderia sp. Se-20378
GTTGTGGGTGTGTTTGATGTGAGTGTCGTTCACTCTCTGTCTGGTTGCGGGTAGTGGTGTAGTGCATGGCTCGTCGATCCTGCCGTGATAGTTTGCCGCGGGGCTCACCATGTATATCGTGCTTTGACGTGTGAGCTGTGGGATACGACTGAAGTGCATTACGTGTAGGTGTACGTTGTGCGATGCTGCGGTGGCGTGTGGTATCTGCAGGAATGCTGGTTTTTTTTTTTTTTACTGC
>NZ_JAAGPG010000084.1:0-23774 GCF_017104665.1 Burkholderia sp. Se-20378
TTCGTGTGCGCTCCGAGGTTGAAGGTTCGCGCCGGCTAACGGCGCGGCGGCAGCCCGATCACGCGGCCCGCATACGCGGGTGCTGCGCAATCGCGCTGCAATGCATGCAGCTCGGCCACGCGCGCGGCCACGTCGTCGTCGAACGGCGCCGATTTCGCGCCGTCGCGCGTGTCGACGTGCAGCAGCATCTGCTCGCTCGCCGATACCGCATCGTCGTGCCCGGCAGCGAACAGCTCGAGATACAGGTGCAGCCGTTTCGCGTCGCGCGCGAGCACGCGCGCGTCGACACGCACCGGCGTGCCCTCCTTGATCTCGTGCAGGTAGTTCACATGCGCTTCGAGCGTGTAGACCGAGCGGCCCCGCTCGCGGCGCGCGGCGTCATCGAGGCCGATGCGATCCAGCAGCGCATCGGTCGCGAAGCTGAAGATCAGCAGGTAGAACGCATCGCGCAGGTGGCCGTTGTAGTCGACCCATTCGGGCCGCACCACGTCGCGGTAAATCGTCAGCGGGGTATCGCCGGTCATCGTCTCTCGTCCTCAGTCTTCGAATCGCATCCCGTGCCGCGCCTTCACCGCGGCGATCGACTTCAGCACCTCGGTGATGCACTCGTCGCGATAGCGTTCGAGTTCCTTGATGCTGCGCGTGCCCTGCTGTTCGGTCGTGCCTTCGACGACGCTGTCGATCAGCGCATCGGTCAACGTCGGCGCGACCAGCTTCGTCCACGGCAATTCGAGCGCGGGGCCGAACTGCTGCATGAAGTGTCGCATGCCTGCGTCGCCGCCCGCGAGCGTGTAGGTCAGGAACGTGCCCATGAACGACCAGCGGATGCCCGCGCCGAAGCGGATCGCGTCGTCGATCTCGCCGGTCGTCGCGACGCCTTCGTTGACGAGGTGCAGCGCTTCGCGCCACAACGCTTCGAGCAGGCGATCGGCGATGAAGCCCGGCACTTCCTTGCGCACGTGCAGCGGCCGCATGCCGAGCTTGCGATAGATCTCCATCGCGCCTTCGACCGCTTCCAGCGACGTGCGCGCGCCGCCGAGCACTTCGACGAGCGGCAGCAGGTAGACGGGGTTGAACGGATGGCCGACCACGCAGCGCTCCGGATGCGTCGCCCGCGCATAGAAATCCGTCGGCAACAGGCCCGATGTCGACGACGCGATGATCGCGTCGGGCTTCGCCGCGCGGCTGATCTGCTCGTGCAACTCGAGCTTCAGCGCCTCGCGCTCGGGCGCGCTTTCCTGGATGAAATCCGCGTCGGCGACGCATGCCTCGATCGTCGAGACGAAACGCAGCCGCGCGGGATCGGCGCCCGGCGCGAGGCCGACGCGTTCGAGTGCGGGCCACGCGTTCGCGACGTTCGCGCGCAGCCGCGCTTCCGCGCCCGGCGCGGGATCCCATACGACCACGTCGAGACCGTGCGCGAGCGCGCGGGAAATCCAGCCACTGCCGATCACGCCGGTGCCGATGGCGGCGAACGTCTTGATGTCGGTCTTCACAGCCATGTCAACGCATCCTTCAAATCAGGGGAAATCGGTGGGCGGCCGCGCCTGGGCGTGCCGCCGCGTCGTATCAATCAGTCAGGGGAACCACTCACGCGAACTCGGCGACCGCACGGCGTTCGAGCAGACGCTCGCCGCGTGCGGGCAAGCCGAGCTTGCGGCGGCCTTCGGCCGGCGTCAGCACGCGGCCACCGAGCCGTTCGATGATCTCTCTCGCGCGCTCGACGAGCGTGCCGTTGGTCGCATGCACGCCGCGATCGAGCCAGATGTTGTCTTCGAGGCCGACGCGCACGTGGCCGCCGAGCAGCATCGCCTGCGCAACCATCGGCATCTGCATGCGGCCGATCCCGAAGCCGGCCCAGTGCGCGCCCGGCGGCAGGTTGTCGACCATCGCCTTCATCGTGCCCGTGTCCGCCGGTGCGCCCCACGGAATGCCGAGGCACAGCTGGAACAGCGGCGGATCGTCGAGCAGCCCTTCCTTCAGCAACTGCTTCGCGAACCACAGATGGCCCGTGTCGAAGATCTCCAGCTCCGGCTTCACGCCGAGTGCCTGGATGCGCTTCGCGCCGGCGCGCAACTGCGCGGGCGTCGACACGTAGATGTAGTCGCCGTCGCCGAAATTCAGCGTGCCGCAGTCCAGCGTGCAGATCTCGGGCAGCAGTTCCTCGACGTGTGCGAGACGCGTGAGGCCGCCGACCAGATCGGTGCCCTTGCCGAAACGCATCGGGTCCTCGCCCGGGCCGATCTCGAGATCGCCGCCCATGCCGGCCGTCAGGTTGATGATCACGTCGACGTCGGCCGAGCGGATGCGGTCGACCACTTCGCGGTACAGGTTCGGGTCGCGGCTGCCGCGCCCCGTCTGCGGATCGCGCACGTGGCAGTGCGCCACCGTCGCGCCGGCTTTTGCGGCCTCGATCGCGGCGGCCGCGATCTCCTTCGGCGTGACCGGAATCGCCGGATGCTTGCCGACCGTATCGCCCGCACCGGTGACGGCGCAGGTGATGATGACTTCGTGGTTCATGCTGATTGCCTCGCTTGAATCGGGTTGTGTCGCAATGCGGATGTTTCGTCAGGGCGCGCCGCGTGCGGCGCGCGGGCCGTCACAGGCCGAGATACGCCTTCACGGCCGGCAGCCCGTCCTTGCCGTCGAACGTCTTGACGCCCGCGAGCCACGGATCGAGCACCTGCGGGTTCTTCTTCAGGTACGCCTTCGCGGCCTCGGCCGGCTTCGTCTTGTTCATCACCGACTGCATCAGCTGGTTCTCGAGCTGCGTCGAGAAGCGCAGGTTCGTGACGAGCTTGCCCGCGTTCGGGCAACGTGAAATGAAGTCGGGCGCCGTGAGCGTGTACACGCGCGCTTCGCCGTAGTTGGGCCCGAACGACGCGTCGCCGCCGGAGAGATAGTTCATGCTGAGCTGGATGTTCATCGGATGCGGTTCCCAGCCCAGGAACACGACCCACTTCTTCTCGCGGATCGCACGCTCGACCGTCACCAGCATCCCGGCCTCGCTCGACTCGACGAGCTTGAAGCCGCCGAGCCCGTACTGGTTCGTGTCGATCATCTTCTGGATCGTCGCGTTCGCGCTGCTGCCCGGCTCGATCCCGTAGATCTTGCCGTCGAGTTCCGTGCGGTGTTTCGCGATGTCCTCGAAAGTCTTCAGGCCGGCCTGGTATTCGTAGCTCGGCACCGCGAGCGTCGCCTTCGCGCCCGACAGGTTCGGCGGTTCGACGACGTTGATCGACTTGTTGTCGAGGAACGGCTGGAGCTGCTTCTGCTGCACGGGCCACCAGTAGCCGAGCGACACGTCGAGCTGCTTGCTCTTCAGGCCGGCGAACGAGATCGGCACCGACGCGATCGTCGTGGTCGGCTTGTAGCCGAGCGCCTCGAATACGGTCGACGCGAGCGCCGTGGTCGACGTGATGTCGGTCCAGCCGATATCCGCGAAACGCACGGTACGGCAGGTCGCGGCATCCGTTTCGGCAAGCGCCGTGTGCGTGAACGCGCCGGTCGCCAGCACGGCCGCGGCAAGCGCGGCGATCTTCGTCGACTTCATGGTTCGTTTTCTCCCGGTTGGACTCGCGGCAGCCGGCGCGCGGGGTGTGCCCGGCCTGCATCGTGGGAGTAAAAGTAACGAGCCATATTGGTCGCGAGAAGACCGGCGGCGACCTGTTCTTGACTATTTGCGACTATGAGTGGAAACCACTAGGTTTCTTGAGAGGCTTGGTGGACGGGGTTTTCACGCGCATTCCCGATGGATTCAGCTTGTCCACATGCGGCGCGATGCTTTAGATTCCGCCCGGCCCAAACGGCGGGCCGGTGCGGCTTCGGTCCCGCGGCACTCGCGCCGCCCCGACGAACGGGTGTCACGGGCGCGTGTGAAGCTGGCCCGGCCCCCAGCAGCCGAAAGGGCGTTTCGTATTGTGGAATCTACGACGAATTCCCGCGCCGAGGCCTTTTCGTCGCTTGAAAACTTGTTTTGCATTGCAAAAACCGAAACGTAACCCATTGAAAATCAAGCAAAAATAATGTCTTATGTCTTATATAAGACATCACCAAAAGCTCAACGGGCGGCGTTACTATTTATCCCATGCAGTTCGCTTCGACAGACGCAGCGGGCACGCTCAACCAGTTACTCAAACGCGCTTTGCTCCCAGGAGATTGACATGGCCCAGTATCAAGACGACATCAAGGCAGTTGCCGGTTTGAAAGAAAACCACGGCAGCGCGTGGAATGCGATCAGCCCCGAGTACGCTGCCCGCATGCGTGCCCAGAACAAGTTCAAGACGGGCCTGGACATCGCCAAGTACACCGCGAAGATCATGCGCGCCGACATGGCCGCCTACGACGCCGACCCGGCCAAGTACACGCAGTCGCTGGGTTGCTGGCACGGCTTCATCGGCCAGCAGAAGATGATCTCCATCAAGAAGCACTTCAACAGCACCGAACGCCGCTATCTGTACCTGTCCGGCTGGATGGTCGCTGCGCTGCGTTCCGAGTTCGGCCCGCTGCCGGACCAGTCGATGCACGAAAAGACCTCGGTCAGCGCGCTGATCCGCGAGCTGTACACGTTCCTGCGCCAGGCCGACGCCCGTGAACTGGGCGGCCTGTTCCGCGAGCTCGACGCCGCCAAGGACGCTACCGCGAAGGCAGCAATCCAGGACAAGATCGACAACCACGTCACGCACGTCGTGCCGATCATCGCCGACATCGACGCCGGTTTCGGCAACGCGGAAGCCACGTACCTGCTGGCCAAGCAGTTCATCGAAGCAGGCGCATGCTGCATCCAGATCGAAAACCAGGTGTCCGACGAGAAGCAGTGCGGCCACCAGGACGGCAAGGTCACCGTGCCGCACGAGGACTTCCTCGCGAAGATCCGCGCGATCCGCTACGCGTTCCTGGAACTGGGCGTGGACGACGGCATCATCGTGGCCCGTACCGACTCGCTGGGCGCCGGCCTGACCAAGCAGATCGCCGTGACCGCCACGCCGGGCGACCTGGGCGACCAGTACAACGCGTTCCTCGATTGCGAAGAACTGTCGGCCGACCAACTGGGCAACGGTGACGTCATCATCAAGCGCGACGGCAAGCTGCTGCGTCCGAAGCGCCTGCCGAGCAACCTGTTCCAGTTCCGCGCCGGCACGGGCGAAGCGCGCTGCGTGCTCGACTGCATCACGTCGCTGCAGAACGGCGCCGACCTGCTGTGGATCGAAACCGAAAAACCGCACATCGCACAGATCGGCGGCATGGTCAGCGAGATCCGCAAGGTCATCCCGAACGCGAAGCTGGTGTACAACAACAGCCCGTCGTTCAACTGGACGCTGAACTTCCGTCAGCAGGCGTACGACGCGCTGAAGGCCGAAGGCAAGGACGTGTCGGCCTACGACCGTGCGCAGCTGATGAGCGTGGAATACGACGAGACGGAACTGGCCAAGCTGGCCGACGAGAAGATCCGTACGTTCCAGGCGGACGCATCGCGTGAAGCAGGCATCTTCCACCACCTGATCACGCTGCCGACGTACCACACCGCCGCGCTGTCGACCGACAACCTGGCCAAGGAATACTTCGGCGACCAGGGCATGCTCGGCTACGTGGCCGGCGTGCAGCGCAAGGAAATCCGTCAGGGTATCGCCTGCGTGAAGCACCAGAACATGTCCGGCTCGGACATCGGTGACGATCACAAGGAATACTTCAGCGGCGATGCAGCGCTGAAGGCGGCAGGCAAGGACAACACGATGAACCAGTTCTGATACCGGTCATCTCCAGGCGAAACGCCAACCCGTTGATTGCGGGTTGGCGTTTTTTTATTCCTCGATAACCCGCACGAACGCTTCCGCCAGCACCGTCGGCTCGACCGGCAACACCAGCGCGCACACCGACTTGGCGTCCTCATCCGAAATCGGCACGAAGACGACCCCGTCGATCCCGAGACTCGCCATCCGTTCCGGCACGATCGCGACGCCTTGCCCGGCCGCGACGAGATTCAGCATCGATGTCTTCGGCGACACGATCCGGGCGCTGGCCGGCACGAAGCCCCGCTTCAGGCAAAGATCGACACGACGCGGGCCAGCCCGCCCCGCTCCCGATACACGGCCGATACGAACGGCTCGTGCCGCAGCCGCGAAATCGCCGTGCGCTTGCGGATCGCGAGTGAATGATTGGCCGGCACCGCCACGCACAAACGCTCGGCCGCGAGCTCGACGAAGCGCACGCGCGGATCGCGGCGCAGCACCGGCAAACGAACGATCCCGATATCGGCGTTGCCGTTCGCGATCTCCAGCACCTGATCCTCGGATGACGCGCGGTCGAGATCGATCCGCGCGCCCGGACACGCGCTCATGAAGCGCTCGAGCACCGGCATCAGGCTGCCGACGGGAACGGTGCTGGAATGCAGGAGCCGCAATACGCCCGCCTCGCCGCGCGACAACTGCGCACCCTCCTCGGCCGCGGCGGTCAGGGTCGCGGGAATCGACGCCACGCGATCGCGATAGATCGCACCGGCCGGCGTGAGCCGTACCCCTCTCGGCTCACGGTCGAACAGCCGGAACCCCAGTTCGTCTTCCAGCTGACCGATCTGCCGGCTGAGCGCCGACTGCGCGACATGGAGCGCGCTCGCGGCCGGCGTGAAGCCGCCGAGATCGGCCACGGTCAGGAAATACTGAATTTGCCTCAGGGATGGCATGCCGAAAAGAGATGGATAAGCGCCCGATTTGATATTTGCGTTATACCGTCGCGCTTCCCAGAATGGAAGCCTGCCGTGCCGGACCCGTCGTCGCGGCCACAACGCCGGAGCCTTCCTCTTCGTGACTACTCTCCTGTCCTATCTGCTGGTCGTTGCCGCCGGCGTCAGCGTGGCGTTGCAACAGGTGCTCAACGCCAATCTCCGCACGCAGCTCGGCTCGCCGTGGTGGGCCGGCTCGGTCAGCTACCTCGTCGGCCTCGCCGCAATGCTCGCCGTCGCACTCCTGTCCCCGCATCCGCGCTTGAGCGGCACCGTCACCGGCGCCGGGTCGTGGTTCAGCTGGACCGGTGGGGTTTTCGGCGCGGTATTCGTCGGCATCGCGATCCTGATGGTGCCGCGACTGGGCGCCGCGACGACACTCGCGCTGATCGTCGTCGGGCAGATGACCGGCGCGCTCGTGTTCGACCACTTCGGCGTGCTCGGCATCCAGCAGCACGCGGCCAGCCCGATCCGCCTGGCCGGCGCGGCGTGCCTCATTCTCGGGGTCGTGCTGGTTCGTGCGTGACGCGGCTGCATACCACTGCCGGGTGCGCGCATTGCCGCACCACCGGCAATGCGCGCACCCGCCACTACGCTCATGCGTAGTTCATCATCACCGACTTGCTTTCCGTGTACTGGTCGATCACCGCGCGGCCGAGTTCGCGACCGAAACCCGACTGCTTCATCCCGCCGAACGGCATCGCGTTGTCGAGCAGCGAGTGGCAGTTGACCCACACCGTGCCGGCCGCGATGCGCGGGATAAGCTTGTGAATCGCGGAAAGGTCGTTCGACCAGATGCTCGCACCGAGGCCGTACGGCGTGTCGTTGGCGAGCCGCACGGCCGTGTCGACGTCGTCGAACGGCATCGCGACGAGCACCGGCCCGAAGATCTCCTCGCGCACGACGCGCATCGCCTGCGTCGTATCGACCAGCACGGTCGGTTCGACGAAGAAGCCGGGGCCGTCGATCGCGCGGCCGCCCGCGGCAGCACGCGCTCCCTCGCCGAAGCCCGAGTCGATATAACCGCACACGCGCTGGCGCTGCTTCGCCGAGACGAGCGGGCCGATCTGCGTCGACGGGTCCATCCCCGGGCCGATCTTCAGGCTCGCGGCGATCTTCGCGACGCGCTCGATCACATCGTCGAACACTTTCGCATGGATGTACGCGCGCGACCCGGCCGTGCACACCTGCCCCTGGTTGAAGAAGATCGCGTTCGCCACGCCCAGTGCGGCCTTGTCGGGATCGACGTCCGGCAGCACGATCACCGGCGACTTGCCGCCGAGTTCGAGCGACATCCGCGTCATGTTGTCGAGCGCCGCGTGGCCGATCGTCTTGCCCGTCTGCGTCGAGCCCGTGAACGCGATCTTGTCGATGCGCGGATCGCTCGACAGCGCGGCGCCGGCCGTGTGACCGTAGCCGGTGACGATATTGACGACGCCGTCGGGAAAGCCGGCCTCCTGAATCAGCTCGCCGAGTCGCAATGCACTCAGCGGCGTGTCTTCCGCGGGTTTCAACACCACGGTGCAGCCCGTGGCCAGCGCGGGCGCAAGCTTCCACGCGGCCATCAGAAGCGGGAAATTCCACGGAATGATCGCGCCGACCACGCCGACGGGCTCCTTGCGCGTATAGGTGAAGATCTCGCTGTCCGGCATATACGGCATGCCTGCATCGATCACGCTGCCTTCGATCTTCGTCGCCCAGCCGGCCATGTAGCGGAAGCACTGCGCGGCCATCGCCACGTCAAGGCCCTGCGCCACCATCACCGGCTTGCCGTTGTCGAGCGACTCGATCTCGGCCAGCTCGCGCGCGTTTGCTTCGATCAGGTCGGCGAGCGTCAGCAGCAGGCGCTCGCGGTCGGTGGTCTTCGCGGTGCGCCACGGCCCCGCGTCGAAGGCGCGCCGCGCGGCGGCGACGGCCTGCTGTACGTCGTGCTCGTCCGCTTCGGGCACACGCGCGAGCACGGCGCCGTCGGCCGGGTTCACGACGTCGAGCTGGCGGCCCGACGCCGCATCGCTCCACTCGGCGCCGATCAGCATCTTCTTCGGCTTCGCGAGAAACGCACGCGTGGCGTCGAGCAGCGGGAAATTGTCGTTCGTCTCCATCTTCGATCTTCCTCGAGTTCCTGAATGAATCGGTCAGTAGCGATCCGTGACGCCGTCGATCCCGCGTGCCTGCAACGCGCGAACGAGGCCGGCGCGCACGGTCGCGACGTCGGAAAAAGCGGGACGGCGGTGCGCGGCGACTTCGGCGGCCGTATACGGCTTGAAGTCGCGCGGCAGCGCGTCGCGGTTCATGGTCGTGAGTACCCAGTTGAGCACGTCGGCCAGATCCTGGTCCGACAGCGCCGAGTTCGACGCGCCGGGCACGCGCATCACGTACTCGCGCCCGGCCGGCAGATGCGTGAAATAGCCGAGCGAGTTGGCGAGCGGCGGTACCTTGCCGGGGATACCGCCGCCTGTCGCCGTGTGGCAGCCCATGCAGTTGAGCACCCAGTGCTGCCGCGCGAGCGCCGTGTCGGCCGCGCCTTCGGCATGCGCGGGGGCTGCGACCAAACCGACGACCGCCCCGGCCAGCATCAGCAACGACGACAGACGACGCGACACGCCGCCGAGCCACGGCGACTCCGCGCCCCGCGTGAGCGATGCGGCGTCGTCAACACGAGGCGCGCGGGCGAGCCTCACAGGCCGAGCCCCTTGATGACGACCTCGCGTTGCGCATGAACGGCCGTGCCGTCCATCGACTTCGCGCGCGCCGCGCGGATATCGGCCGCGGTGAACGGCTTCGCGTCGCCGCGCTGCGCGTTGAGATCGAACACGACGTAGTTGAGCACGTGCGCGATATCGTCATCGCTCGCGCTCGCAAACGACGGCATCTTGAAGTTGTAACTCTTGTCGCGCACCTTGATCTCGCCGAACATCCCGTGCAGCAGCGTCGCGACCAGTTGCGCGCGCCCCGGCTCGGCCGTCGCGTACTTGCCCGGATACTCGGTCAGCGGCGGCGCGAGGCCGTCCTGCCCCTTGCCGCCCGCCTGGTGGCACACCGCGCACTGCGCGTCGAACAGGCTCTTGCCGGCCGGGTAATGCACGGTTTCCTGCGCGCCGGCGGGGCCCGCCAACACCAAGGCTGACACGGCCGTCATGCATGCGACGGCGATCTTTCCTGCTTGCTTCCCTTTCATTGCTTCGCCGCTCCCAGCAGAACCGAAACCGAACAGTGATAGTTCGAATTGCCGTTGGCCATGCACCAGTTGATGTCGTTGTTCAGCGACAGCTTGTACAGCGGCTTCTCGCGCTCGTTGCGGTTGCAGAAGCACTTGCCGCACGACGTCTTGCCGCAGCAATCGTTGTACGACACGATGTAGTCCGAACCGTCGTGCGGGTTGCGGCACGTGCCGATCCACGTAATGGGAGACGGCGTCGTGCCCGGCGGGCAACTGCTCGACGTGCCGCCGCAGCAACTGCACAGCCAGCCGTCGATCGCGCAGTATTTCCAGTAGTCGCAGCTCATCGGATCGTCGCTCGCCCCCGATGCGGCGCCGCCGGACGCCGCCGATGCGCCCGATGCCGCATCGGCCGCATACGCGGTGCGATCGACGGGCAGCAGCGGCAGCATCGCCGACCCCACCAGCACCTTGCCGAGCTTCGCCATCGCGCTGCGCCGCGAGCTGTGCTGCGCGACGCCGCGCGCCGACCGCTCGAACCATGAATCAAACAGGCCCATGTCGTTGTTCTCCCTTGACGTTGAATGAGGGGCGGCCGGTCATGCGTGCTGCGCGTGTGCGTCGTGGTCGTGGCCGTGATCGCCATGCACGAACTGCTGCAGCGATGCGACGCCACGCTCCTTCGCTTCGAACAGGCTCTCGAGATGCTCGCGCGTATTGACGAGCCCCTTCGCGCGCACCGTGCCGGTTTCATCGAGCAGCACCGCATACGGCAGCTTGCCGATCTGGTACGCAAGGCCGAGTTCCTGCGACAGCACGTACGGGAAGCGTCCGAGGTCGTGCTTGCGCGCGAAACGCGTGTGTTCGTCGACCTCGCCGTCGCTCGCGAGCACGATGTTCACCGGCGTCGCTTCGCTCGCCTGCAACGACGGCAGCAGCGGCAGCAGCTTCTTGCAGACGGGGCACGTCGGCGACAGGAAGAACAGCAGCGTCGCCTTGCCCGACGCCTCGAAGCCGCCGACCTTCACCTGCGAGCCGCGAATGTCGGTCAGTTCGAAGGTCGGCGCGATCGCGCCGACCGCCGGCCCCTTGTCGATCATCAATGCGCCGGCCGGCATGATGCGTTCGTACAGGATGCCGATCTGGCGCACGAGCGCGAGGCAGATCGCGCCGAGCGCGAGGACGGCCACCCACAGCAGGGCGGTGGAAACAGTGAGAGCGGTTTGCATCATGAATTCCTCAGGTGGGAAAGGCGCGGTACGTTGGCGAGCAGCACGTCGACGGTGAGCAGCGCGCAGACGATCAGCAGCACGGAGAAGAACAGCGTCAGGTAGTCGAACCACACGACCGCGCGTGCGCCCGGTTCGACGAGCGCGGTTGCGGCCAGCGCGGCGAGCAGCAGCGCGCGGCCGACGTGCAGCCAGCCGATGCCGCGCGGTGCGTCCGTGCGCGCCGCCGTTAAGCCGGAACAGCCGCAGGCGATGTCGGTATGGCCGCGCAGGAGATTGATCGCAATCGCGGCGGCGAAGGCCAGCAGCAACGCGATCAGGCCGACCGCGCCGGCCGTGCGCGTATCGGGAAACAGCAGCGCCGCGGCGCCGACGACTTCCGCGAGCGGAATCGCGAACGCGACGGGCGCGGTCAGCGCGTCGGGCAGCAGCCGGTAACCGGCAAGCGCCTGGCTGAACGCGGCGGACCGCCGCATCTTCGCGAACGCGCCGAGCAGCACGACGACGGCAGCGCCGGCCTGCGCGCTGGTGGCAAGTACGGGATCGAGCGTCATCGCGGCCTCACGGGTTGACGAGCAGCGACGACGTATTGCCGATCTGCTTCTCGACGTGCTGCAGCTTGCCGGTGCGCGCATCCATCACGACGAGGTCGGACGTCGCCGTCAGCCCGTAGAACAGCGGCTTGTCGTCCTCGCTGACCTGGATCGACACGAGCGGATCGACCTTCTGCTGCGCGAGATCCCAGCGCGCGACACGCTGCTTCGACTTCAGGTCAACCACCCACACCTGGGTACCGGGATCCTTGTGCGAGCCGTCGCCGCCCTTGTGCATCAGCACGTAGTAGCGGTTCTGCCTGGCCTGCACGGCCGTCTGCTGCATGCCGCCCGGGCGCCAGCCTTCGGCACGCTCGGCGTCCGTCAACAGCGACCATGGCTTGCCGAACGCGGGCTTGTCGCCGCTGAAATCCGCACTGCGCACGTTGCCGCCGTACGTCGTGAACAGATACTCGCCCTTGTAGCGCGACGCGTTCGCGAACGCCGGATCCTTGTCGACGTCGATGAACGCATCCGACATCGTGCGCTTCGCTTCCTTGCCGTTCTCATCGAGCGTGACGGTCAGCGCCTTGCCGCTTTCGCACAGCGCGGTGAAGCGGTCGTTGCCCGACGGATACGCGAGCACGCAGGCTGCCGTGTCGATCTCCGACAGCACTTTCTTCGACACGGCGTCGATCACCGTCAGCGATGCCGCCGGCGTGATGTTCGCGACGTACAGCCGTTTGCCGTCCGCGCTGAACGCGGTGTTGTACGGCGACGGCACATGCTGCGCGTGCTTCGCCGGAATCACGATCTCGCCCGCGTGATCGAGCGTCGTGTTGTCGGTCATCTCGACGACGTCGGTGCGCGTGCCGTGCGAGCCGCGCGAGAAGTAGGTCGTCGCGACGAAACTGGTCCTGTGATCGGGCGAAATCGCGAAGCCGGGGCCGAAACCGCCGTCGATCTGGCCGAGCAGCTTCTTCGCATCGGCGTCGTACACGTAGATGCGTCCGTCGGTCATCGACGGCATCGAGATGTCGACGATATAGACCTCGTGCGGATGCCATGGCGGCATCTTCTGCACGACCAGTTCCTCCGGCTTTTCCGTCGCGTTCGCGCTGCCGACCCATGCCGCCGCGAACGCCAGCGTCGCCGCGAGCACCGCGGTTCGTCGCCTTGTCCTCATGTCGCCTCCAGTTGGGGAATCACGTGATGTGGGGCGACTGTAGTTCGACAATAAATCCGGTCAGCACCCGGACCGGCACCGCGTGCGTGCCGATTCGGGATATTGGAAAACCGCCTGAAAGCCACGCCGGCTGGAGGCTTCCGACCCTCTGACAAATGCGCGCGGAATAGCGCTCCCCCGTATTGCGCCGACCACGCGGTCGGTTTAATCTCGCGCGGTCCTGATCGACGCACCTGGAGGCGCTGTGTTCGTGTTTCACGAGAGGTTCGACAACGCGGACCGGCATGCCGAGGCGCTGCGCGGCTGGAACCAGCGCTACGACCAGATCGGCTCGGGCGCCTATCGCAGCGCGGTCAAGCATGCGGTGCTGGACGGCATGCAGTTGTTCCAGGAAGCCGCCAACGTGCGCATCATCCAGCGCGGAAGATTGCCGCACGACCACACGGTGTTCGGCATGCCGCTCACCGGCTCCGGTGCATTCGCATTCGGTGGCGCGCGCATCGAACGCGGCACGATGGTGATGGCGCGCGGCGGTGCGCCGTTCGAGCTGCATTCGCCCGACGACATGTCGCTGATCGGTGTCGTCGCCGATCGCGAATTGATGCAGCAGGTCGAGGATGCGGCCGATGTCCACCTCGATGACGCCATGTTGCGGCGCGGTGTCGTCGACATGCCCACCGCCGTGCTGATGCGCGCGAGCGTGCAGGTCGCCACGCAACTCGAACGGGTGCTGTCGGCCCCCGACACGTACCTCGATGCACGCGCGCAGCGCGAACTGCGCGGCGAGATCGGCAACGTGCTCGTCGATCTCCTCACGTACCGGATTGCCGAACCGTCGAACCGTCTCACGCACGCCTGCCGCGCCGACATCGTGCGCCGCGTGCACGACTACGTGATCGACCATCCCGAAGCACCGGTCGACGTGCTGAGCCTGTGCACGCAATTGCGCGTGAGCCGGCGCACGATGCAGAACAGCTTCCAGTCGGTCGTGCAGACGAGCCCGTTGAATTACGTGCGCTCGCTGCGCTTGTCGCAAGTGCGGCGGATGCTGCTCGATACGCGGCAGGCCGACCTGCCGATCAGCGATGCGGCCGCGCGCTGGGGCTTCATCCACCTTGGGCATTTCGCGAACGCGTACAAGGCGCAGTTCGGCGAGTTGCCGTCGACCACCGCGCGCCGGTCGGTGCGCGGCGCAAAAACGCGCTAAGCCCGCGCAAAACCCGCGATAATCTCCCGCTGACCGTTCGGCGCGCGCGAGCCGGCGCGGCACCCGCCCGTCCGCTCGCCGCCCCGCGCGATGCGTGACGACCACCGGATTCCATCCCCTGCCCCGATGCCCGAGGATTTCCACTTCCTGCTGCTGCCCGGCTTCTCCGCGCTCGGCTTCATGTCCGCGGTCGAACCGCTGCGCGTCGCGAACCGCTTTCGCACCGAGCTCTATCGCTGGCACGTGATCAGCGCCGACGGCGCGCCCGTCGCCGCGAGCAACGGCATTCCGGTCGCCGCCGAAGCCGCATGCGCGGAGGTCGACAAGGTCGATACGGTGTTCGTCGTCGCGGGCTTCGATCCGCTCGTGTGCTACACGCGTGCGATCGGCGACTGGCTGCGCCGCCAGCACCGTCATGGTGCAACGCTCGGCGGCATCGATACGGGCAGCTTCGTGCTCGCGGAAGCCGGGCTGTTCGACGCATCGCAACCGCTCACGCTGCACTGGGAAGCGCTGGCCGCGTTCCGCGAACGCTACCCGGGCCTCAACGCGACGCAGGAGTTGTTCGAGATCGACGAACGGCGCATCACGTGTGCGGGCGGCACCGCGTCGATCGACATGATGCTCGACCTGATCGGGCGGCGGCACGGCGCCGATCTCGCGGCGGCGATCTCAGAGCAGTTCGTCGTCAGCCGGATCCGGCAGCGCTCCGACAGCCAGCGGCTCGAGATCGCCGCGCGCTACGGCGTGCACAACCGCAAGCTGATCCAGGTGATCGGCACGATGCAGCGGCACATGGAAAACCCGCTCGGCTCCGACGCACTCGCGCAGGAGGTGTCGATTACCCGCCGCCAGCTCGAGCGGCTGTTCAGCGCGACGCTGAACGACACGCCGACGCATTTCTACCTGAACCTGCGCCTCGATCGCGCGCGTGAACTGCTGCAACAGACCGACATGAGCATCACCTCGGTGTGCGTCGCGTGCGGGTTCGAATCGCCGTCGCATTTCTCGCGCACGTATCGCACGCGGTTCGGTTTGAGCCCGCGCAACGACCGGCGCGCGACGCGCTGATCGTCGCGGGTTTAAAGCACAATCCGGCGCGGTATTGCGCGTTCCAGCGGCGTTTCCCGCCGCTCGCTGAACAATGCCGGCGATTGATCGACAGACTGAAGCGGTCGTCGAAAATAAATTGGAATGTCGTTGAAAATATTCTGTAACATACCAAAAAAAGTTAGATAGGCAGCCTAACGACACGCGCGCTTCACTCGACGCGTATCGCGCCGCACCGGCTGCCAACCGATATCGATTCGATCCGAGGGGTATGACATGACGATGCTCGCTTCGCCGTCGCCGCACCTGCCTGCCGTTCGCTTCTTCGCTCGCTTCTCGGCCTGCTTGTCCCCCTCTGCGCCCGCCTGTTTCTTTTCGACCTGACATTTAGGGCTCCTTAGTCAGTCGACACCCCCAACACCGCTTCGCCGCACCGGTTCCATCGAGCCGGCGCGCGGGCCGTGTCGTGCCTGCGCGCCACGAACGCGCGGGCGTGTCCAACCGTTGAGATGAGGATCACGTATGCAGACATCACGCAAAGCACTGCCGCTCGCCCTGGGTCTCGCGCTCGGTTTCGGCATCGTCGGCGGCACCGCGGCCGACACGAAAGTCTCGAATCCGCAAGCAACGAGCCTGCGCGAAAGCCTGACGCGCGGCGTCGCGCCGGCGGCCGCCAAGGCCGATACGGCCGCCGGGCAGTTCCGCCCGGACGGCGTCGCCGTCACGCTGTACAACCCCGCCTATCGCGCGAAGAAAACCGCCACGACACCCGCCGCCACCGCGCGCGACTTCGTCGCGTCTCAGGCCGCGCAGCTCGGGCTCGATGCAACCGCACTCGCGAGCCTCGTCGTCACGTCGGAGCGCAGCGATGCCGATTTCACCGTCGTGCGCCTGCAGCAGCAAGCAGCCGGATTGCCCGTGTACGGCAGCGATATCGCGGTGACGGTCGCGAAGGACGGCCGCATCCTGTACGTCGCGAGCAACACGATCAACGGCGTGGTCGCGACGTCGCGCAAGTCGCAGGCCGTCGACCAGCAGCAGGCGCTCGACCGCGCCCGCGCGTATCTCGGCGTGAGCGGCTTCACGAACCTCGATGCGCAGCTCGTCGCGTTCGTCGACAAGACGGGCACGCATACCGCATGGAAGGTGCGCGGCCGCCCGAACGACGGCCCGAAAGGCGACTGGGAACTGCTGATCGACTCCGGCAGCGGCGAAGTGCTGCGCGCCGAAGACAAGGCGTTCTACGCGACCGACGGCACGGGCTTCGTATTCCGGCCCGATCCGCTGTCGCCGACCAAGAGCAGCTACGGCAGCACGGGCTACAAGGACAACAACGACGGCGATTCGTCGCAGCTCACCGCTGCGCGTGTACGCGTGACGCTGAAGGATCTCGCGCAGTCGGGCGGACGCTACTCGCTGTCGGGTCCGTACGCGGCGTGCGTCGATTTCGATGCGCCGCTCGACAAGGCGTGCCCCGTGCAGTCGACGCCCACGTTCGAATTCACGCGCGGCAACCTGTATTTCGAGGCCGTGAATGCGTACTACCACATCGACACGTTCCTGCGTTACGTGAACCAGACGCTCGGCATCAAGGCGTTGCCGTACCAGTACACCGGCGGCGTGCAGTACGACCCGCACGGTGAATCGGGCGACGACAACTCGTCGTACTCGTCGAGCAGCGGCCGGCTGACCTTCGGGCAAGGCGGCGTCGACGATGCGGAAGATGCGGACGTCGTGATCCACGAGCTCGGCCATGGCATCCACGACTGGGTGACGAACGGCGGCCTGTCGCAGCAGGAAGGCCTGTCGGAAGGCACCGGCGACTATCTCGCCGCCGCGTACAGCCGCGACTTCAACCAGTGGAGCCCGTCGGACGCGCAATACAACTGGGTCTACAACTGGGACGGCCACAACGAGTTCTGGGGCGGCCGCGTGACCAACTGGAACGTCGGGCGCACCTATGCGCAGGCACGCGGCGCGGAGATCCATACGGCCGGCCAGTACTGGGCGTCGTGCAACCTCGTCGCGCGCGACGCGATCGGTGCGCAGGCGATGGACAAGGCGTTCCTGAAAGGGTTGTCGATGACCAACAGCTCGACCAACCAGAAGGCCGCCGCGCAGGCCGTGCTGACGGCCGCGTCCGCACTCGGCTACAGCAACGCGCAGCTCACCGCGATCGGTAACGCGTACAACCAGAGTTGCACGTACGGCGTGACCGTACCGAAGAAGTCGTAATTCCGCAGCAGGCGGGGGCGCGTCGCACGACCTGCGGCGCGCCCTCTTCCTCGACATCGCCATCCTCACGAGATCGACCATGCCTACTCTGAAACTGACCCGCCTGAGCGCCGCGCTCGGCGGCATGCTGCTGACCGCCGCCGCACACGCGACGCCGGTGTGGATCACGCTCGGCGACTCGGCGTTCCGCCAGTTGCAACGCATCGACGCCAGCGCCACCGCGCAATACAGTACGACCCTCGACGCCGGCAAGACGGCCGACGGCGCCGCACGCCGCGAAACCGTCCACGTCGTCGAAATCGACGATTCCCGGCTCGGCGAGCTCGCCCACGCCGTCCACCATACGCGCGGTCACGGGCCCGGCTATGTCGTGCACGACTCGTTCGACGAAGCACGCCAGGCACTGCAGCCGTTGCCGCCGACGCTCGCGAAACAGGCCGCCGCGCCCGTGTACAAGGTCTCGAACGCGCCGCAGATCGGCACGTGGATCCAGCAATTGCAGGCCAGCAACATCGTCGGCACGATCACGTCGCTGTCCGGCTTCACGAACCGCTACTACACGACGTCGCACGGTGTCGCGGCATCGGACTGGCTTGCCTTGCAGTGGAAGCAGCTGGCGGGTTCGCGCGCCGACATCACCGTCGAGCAGTTCGCGCACACGGGCTTTCCGCAGAAATCCGTGATCCTGACGATTCGCGGCAGCGATCCGGCCGCGGGCACCATCGTGCTGGGCGGCCACCTCGACTCGACGGTCGGCCGCACGACGGAGAACACGCGCTCGCCCGGCGCGGACGACGATGCGTCGGGCATCGCCAGCCTGACCGAAGCGCTGCGCGTGCTGCTGGCGAACAACTACAAACCGAAGCGGACGATCAAGTTCGTCGGGTACGCGGCCGAGGAAGCCGGGCTGCTCGGCTCGAAAGCGATCGCGAAGCAGTTCCGCGCGCAGAATGCGAACGTGGTCGGTGTGCTGCAGCTCGACATGACGAACTACAAGGGCGATCCGAAGGACATCTACCTGATCACCGACTACACGAACGCATCGCAGAACACCTACCTGACGAATCTGGCGAAGACCTACCTGCCGGAACTCGCGATCGGCACGTCGCAGTGCGGGTATGCGTGTTCGGATCACGCGTCGTGGAATGCGCAAGGGTATCCGGCGTCGTTCCCGTTCGAAGCCGACCAGAACGACAGTCCGTATATCCATACCGTGAACGACACGCTGGAGAATTCGGATCGCCAGGCGAATCACGCGTTGAAGTTCGGCAAGCTGGCGCTCGCCTATGCGGTCGATCTCGGCGGCAACGGCAGCGCGACCGTCAAGCGTTGACCCGGCGACGGCCGGGTGCGGTGGAACGGGCGCGTGGTGCGGGCGCGCCCGTTCGAACCCGGTCCAGCCCGTTTGCCGTTCCGGATAGAATCGTCATTCGCTCACTTCAGCAACACGGTGCAATGCCATGACCGATATCTCCCGCTCGTTCGACGATCTCACGCCCGAACGCGTCACGACCGCATTCGACCTGCCCGGCCACACGATCGTCCGCTCGCTCGGCGTCGCACAGGGCATCATCGTGCGCTCGCGCTCGATCGTCGGCTCGTTCGGCGCGTCGCTGCAAACCCTCTTCGGCGGCAACATCACGCTTTATACGTCGCTGTGCGAGAAGGCGCGCCAGCAAGCGTTCGACAAGATGCTCGGCGACGCGCGCAAGCTCGGCGCGAATGCGATCGTCGCGATGCGCTACGACTCGACCGAGATCGGGGCGGGCGTCACGGAAGTCATCTGCTACGGCACGGCCGTGCGGGTCGCGCGCGACGCCGGCGCCTGACCGTCGACCGTTACGCGCCTGCCGCCCACACGATCGCGACGATCGAGCCGATCACGAGCACCACGCCGACGGTCTTGCGCCTGTTCAGTTCGGTCCACAGCAGCACGCCCGTCAGGGACAGCAGGATCAACGCACCCGCGAGCGTATCGACGAGCAGCACCCAGCCGATGCTCATCCCCACGCCCTTGTGCAGGTTCGTCAGCCACGCAAGCGTGCCGTTGCCGGTGCGTTTGAGCGTCATCGTGTCGCTGCCGACCCAGTAGTCGACCGCGACGTTCTCGCGCGGCGACGCGAACACGAGCTGCCAGTGCTCGGGCTGCACGGTCTCGCGGTCGCCCCATGCGACCGGATGCTCGGGCTCCTTCTGCACGCGCCCCATGCGTTCCGGCAGATGCAGATCCGGTTGCCCGCGCAACCATTTCGCGAGTGCTTGCGGCGACGCGGGTTCCGGATCGGGTACGTCGAGCCGCACCGTCTCGACCTGCGGCGCGCCGGTCTGGATCCGCAGCGGCGGCGCACGATGATTCAGCAGGAACCCCGTCGTACCGAACAGCAAGCCGAGCGCGGCGCCCCACAGTCCGATCCAGCCGTGCACCTTGCGCAGCCACTTGATGAACGTGCCGCGGCGCGATCGCGCGCCGCCGGCGCCGGCCGGACGCGTGCCCGGCGTGGTGCGCGACGCGGGTACCGCGTCGATTTCGATGGGATCGGCAACGCTCACGTTTCGCTCCAGATTCTCAAAAGATTGTGATAACAGCCGACGAGGCTGCGACACGCCTGCGCATCCGCGCCGCTCGCATTGAGCCGCTGGATCGCGGTGTCCATGTCGAACAGCAGCGCGCGCTGCGCATCGCTGCGCACGAGGCTCTGCACCCAGAAGAAGCTCGCGACGCGCACGCCGCGCGTGACCGGCGTGACCTGATGCAGGCTCGTCGCCGGATAGACGATCAGGTCGCCGGCCGGCAGCTTGACCTGCTGCACGCCATACGCATCCTCGATCACGAGTTCGCCGCCGTCGTATTCGTCGGGTGCGGACAGGAACAGCGTGACGGACACGTCGGTGCGCAGCTTCACACCGTTCGGCAGCACGCGCACCGCCCCGTCGACGTGGCTGCCGAACGTCATGCCGCCTTCGTAGCGGTTGAACAGTGGCGGATAGACCTGGTTCGGCAGCGCCGCGCTGATGAACAGCGGATTGCGCTCGACCGCGGCGAGGATCACGTCGCCCAGTTCGCGCGCGACCGGCGAATGTTCGGCGATCTGCTGGTTGCGCTTGACCGGCGCGCCCGTGTAGCCGGCCGTCGCGCGGCCGTCGACCCACGCGTCGCCCGCACGATCGAGCCGGTCGCGCACCATGCGCACCTGTTCGGGGGTCAGCACGTTCGGGATGTGTACAAGCATCGTTCCACCTTTTTCATCGAATGCCGCGGCGGCATGCGTATCGCTCAGAACCGGTAGTCGAGCGTCGCCAGGAACGTACGCCCGACGCCCGGCACCGCGCGGCCGCCGTCCGACTGGATCAGCGCATCGTAATAGAACTTGTTGGTCAGGTTCAGCAGGTTCAGCCGCAGGTCCCACTGCTTCGCGTGATACGCGGCCGTCGCGTCCCAGCGCGTATAGCCGCCCACCTGCACGTAGTCCGTGTTCGCCGCGTAGCGTCCCGACATGTAAGTCGGACCGCCGCCGATCTCCCAGTGCGGCGTGAACGCATACGTCGTCCACAGCGTGAAGGTGTTGCGCGGCGTATTCGCGAGCGTCTTGCCCTGCGTGCCGTCGAGCGCGCTGAGAATCACGCCGTTCATGTACGTGTAGCTGCCGAACACCTGCCACTTCGGCGTGATGTGGCCCGTCACGCTCGCCTGGAAGCCACGCACGCGAATATCGCCTTCGAGCAGGTATTCGCCCGTCGACGTCTGCGTGCGCGCGTTGCTTTTCTCCTGCTGGAACAGCGCCGAGGTGACCGACAGGTTGTCGTTCAGCAGGTCCCACTTGCCGCCCACCTCATACGACTTCGTGTGCTCGGGCGACAGGTTCTGCGTGTTGTTCGTGACCGTCAGCGTCTCGAGCGACGGGTTGAACGACGTGCCGTACGAGAAGTAGTACGACTGCGAATCGGTCGGCTGGTAGATCAGGCCGGCCCGCACGCTCGTGAAATAGTTCGTCTGCGACGCATAGCCGGGCGCGCTCACCGTGTTCGCGAGATGCGCCTGGAAGCGATCCCAGCGCAGCCCGCCCACGAATTTCCAGTCGCGGCCGATCGATACCGTGTCGTTCATGTACGCGGCGAGCGTCGTTGCGCCCGATTCCGCATGATTGGCCGGCGTCTGGGTCGCATTGGACGCCGTCGACGACAGGTAAGCCGGATCGATCAGCGACAGGATCGGCAGGCCGCTGCGCGTGTACGTCTGGTTCGTGTAGCTGTCGTGGCCGACCTCGACACCGGCGATCAGGTCATGCTTCACGAACCCCGTGTCGAACTTGAAATGCGCCATCGTGTCGTTGTCGACCGAATGGTTCTCGATCACGCGATCGTGGCTCGCGAGCTTCACGTACAGCGCGGACATCGGCAACGACGTGTAGTTGCCGTTCGTCAGCGCGGTGCTGGACGACAGCGGCCCGGTCAGCACAGCGTTCGCCGCCGTCTCGCGCGCATCCGTCATCGAGTGCGAGAACGACGTGCGGTTGCTGATCGTCAGCGCATCGTTGACGCGATGGTCGATGCGCGCGGACACCGTCTGCACGTCCTGGATCGTGCGGTCGTCGGTGAGCCCGTAGAACGTGTTCTTCGACACCGGCGCCGGATGGCCGTTGACCGCGAGCACGCCATAGTCCGGCATGTCGTAGTTGTGCTGGATCAGCGCGGACAGCGTGACCTCGGTCGGCGTGCCGATGCCGAAGCGCAGCTCCGGCGCGATCCCGTAGTCCTTGTTCTTCATCACGTCGCGCGTCGAGCCGAGCGACTGGCCGAACGCGTTGATGCGGAACGCCGACGTCGCGCCGAGCGGCCGGTTCAGGTCGACGCTCGTGCGGTAGCGATCGTCGGTGCCGATCGTCGTCGACACCTCGGCCGACGGCTTCAGGTTCGCCTTCTTCGACACCTGGTTGATCACGCCGCCCGTCGAGCCGCGCCCGAACAGCATCGACGACGGGCCGTACAGCACCTCGACGGAATCGAGATCGAACGTATCGCGGTAGTACTGGTTGCGGTCGCGGAAGCCGTCGAGATAGATGTCGTTCTGCGCGGTGAAGCCGCGCAGGTTGATGTTGTTGCCGATCTGCCCGCCCTCCGCGCCGCCGATCGTGATGCCCGGCGCATTGCGCAGCGCATCCTGGAACGACGTGAGCCCCTGCGATTCCATCAAGGCCTTGTTGATCACCGTGACCGACTGCGGAATGTCGCGCAGCGCGGTCGGGGTTTTCGCGCCGACGGTCGAGCGTTCCGCCTGGAAGTCCTGATGCTCGGCCTGCCCCGATACGCTGATCGTCGGCAGCGTGTCCTGCGTGCGCGCGGCGGGCTTTGCGTCGGCAACGGGGGTTGCGTCGACGGCGGGCGCGCCCTGTGCGAGCGCGGGCGAAACGATGGGCATGGCAAAGGCCAGCGCGAGCGCGCTCGCGAGCGGGGTCCTGTTCGGCATGGAAATCCAGTCGGGAAAACCGTCCGCGTGGACGCGCGATGGTGCGCGCACGAGGCACGGATACGTTGGCTGACTGGCCGTCCCGAATCAGGCTGAGGGCGGCGCTAGCTGGCTACGGTTGACGAGTGATCGACGGGCTTGCCCGAGCGATCATGAAAATGAGAATCGATATCATTTCACGTATTTCCATTTGTTTCAATTTCCGAAACTTTGTCATACCAATGATTATCGTTTCGAAAAATTACAGAAGCCGATTTGTAATTTATTGAATGGATATCGTAATTGAAGGCCAACATTCTTCTGATGAGAAACGCCCGCAATCCCTTGAACAGCAATCCATTGACGGATCAGGCTCTTTCTCGTGACGGCATTGCGGCATCGACTGGTTCACGCGGGTTTCGAGGCGCCTGAATCGAGCCGAATTCAGTTCCGCGCGATCCTTTTTTATTAATCAGACGATTGATCGCGCCGAGAAGCGAAAGCAATTCGATTGAATTTCGAATGGTATTTGAAATACTCAGACATGAAACGGCGTCGATATCGCTTCAACGCTCTCGGTCCAGCGACGTCATGTTCCGCAGTTGCGGGAACAACCGCATCCACGTGAGCGCGACCAGAATCGTCGCGGTACCGCCGACGACGATCGCCGTCGGCGCGCCCCACCACGCGGCCGTCACGCCCGATTCGAATTCGCCGAGCTGGTTCGACGTGCCGATGAACAGCGCATTGACCGCGCTCACGCGCCCAAGCATGTCGTCGGGCGTGCGCAACTGCACGAGCGACAGCCGCACGACGACGCTGACCACATCCGATGCGCCGAGCGCCGCCAGTGCCACGAGCGACAGAGCAAAGTGCCGCGACAACCCGAACACGATCGTCGCGATGCCGAACGCGATCACGCCGCCGAACATCGCGCGGCCTGGCCGCCCCTTCAGCGGGAAGCGCGTGAGCCACAGCGTGCCCGCGAGCGCGCCGACCGCAGGCGCCGCGCG
>NZ_JAAGPG010000839.1:0-236 GCF_017104665.1 Burkholderia sp. Se-20378
GGGTGTGATGTGCGAGAGACATGTAGTGATTGTGGAGGTTGGAGGCATGATGGAGTGGTGTGTGTAATGGCTAAGTGGGATGTAGGTTATGTGGTTGGGTTTGTCGGAGTGAGTGGGTGGGTGCTCTCGGGGGGCAGAGCAGAGGAGTATGATGTAAGTTTTGTGTAAGGCTGGGGATGATGAGGATCGTAGTGTTGTGAGCGTGTTTGGGTATGTTTTTTTTTTTTTTTTTTAAG
>NZ_JAAGPG010000840.1:0-2373 GCF_017104665.1 Burkholderia sp. Se-20378
TTGATGATCGACATCGCGGGCAACGACCATCCGCTTCTCGACACGTACCTGCAGGCCGCGGAAGTGCTGCGCGACGCGTCGCACGTGCGCGACTACCGGGCGGACGAATGGCTTGCGATGTTCCGCGAAGCCGGCTTCGACGCGCACGTGCACAGCCGCTGGCGGCTGCCGATCGATTTCGATACGTGGGTCGCGCGCATCCGCACGCCGGCCGACAGCGTCACCGGCATTCGCGCGCTGTGGGCGCATGCGCCGGACGAGGTGCGCGGCTACTACGCGGTGCAGCCCGACGGTTCGTTCGAACACGATGCGTTGCTGATCGACGCGCACTGAGCGCGAGGTGGGCCGCTGCGGTTTTGCCCGCGCATGAAAAAAGCCGCGATACGCACCGTAGGCACGGTGGCGTATCGCGGCTTCTACGATGCCGGCCGGCGCGGAATCACACCGCGCCGCAGGCGGATCAGCCCGTGTTGCGCAGGCCGGCCGCGATCCCGTTGATCGTCAGGTGAATCCCGCGGCGCAGCCGCGCGTTCGTGTCGCCCGCGCGGTGACGCTTGATCAGCTCGACCTGCAGGTGGTTCAGCGGATCGAGATACGGGAAGCGGTTCTTGATCGAGCGCGCCAGCAGCGGGTTGGTCGCGAGACGGCCTTCGTGCCCGGTGATCTCGGCCAGCGCCTGCGACGTGCGCTCCCATTCCGCGACGATCCGCTCGAACACGTGCTTGCGCAGCTTGCGGTCGGAAACGAGCTGCGCGTAGCGCGACGCGACCGCGAGGTCGGTTTTCGCGAGCACCATGTCCATGTTCGACAGCAGGTTCGCGAAGAACGGCCAGGTCTTGTTCATCTTCTTCAGCAGCGCGACGCGCTTCGTGCGCTCGGCGTCGTCCTGCGCGCCGTCGAGATACGCACTCACCGCGCTGCCGAAGCCGTACCAGCCCGTCAGCAGCAGCCGGCACTGGCCCCACGAGAAGCCCCACGGAATCGCGCGCAGGTCCTCGATCTTGCGCTGCTTCGGATCCTGCAGCTTGCGCGAAGCCGGGCGGCTGCCGATGTTCAGCTCGGCGATCTCGGTGATCGGCGTCGACGAGAAGAAGTAGTCGGTGAAGCCCGGGGTTTCATAGACGAGCGCGCGGTACGCGGCCATCGCCGAATCGGACAGCGTCTGCATCGCGGTCTCGAACACCGGCAACTGCGCGGGCGCGTTGTTCTGCGGCAGGAGCGTCGCCTCGAGCGTCGCGGCGACGACCGTCTCGAGGTTGCGGCGGCCGATCTCCGGGTTCGCGAACTTGCTCGCGATCACCTCGCCCTGTTCGGTCAGGCGGATCTGGCCGTTCACGGTGCCCGGCGGCTGCGACAGGATCGCCTGGTAGGTCGGGCCGCCGCCGCGGCCGACCGTGCCGCCGCGGCCGTGGAACAGGCGCAGCGTGATCTTGCGGTCGCGGAACAGGTCGACGAGCGCGAGCTCCGCGCGATACAGCTCCCAGTTCGACGTGAGGAAGCCGCCGTCCTTGTTGCTGTCCGAATAGCCGAGCATCACTTCCTGCTCGGCGCCCTGGTGCGCGATCAGCGCGTCGATGCCCGGCAGTGCGAAGTATTCGCGCATGATGCGCGCGGCGTCGCGCAGGTCGGGAATCGTCTCGAACAGCGGGATCACCATCAGGCTGTTCTTCGCATCGCCGCCCGGCACGCCGAGCGCGCCGTCGAGCAGGCCCGTCTCCTTCTGCAGCAGCAGCACCTCGACGAGGTCGCTGACGGTTTCCGTATGCGAAATGATGTAGTTGCGCACCGCGCGTGCGCCGAATTGCGCGCGGACTTCGCGCGCCTTCTCGAACACGCCGAGCTCGCTTTGCGCGAGCGGCGAGTATTCGAAGTACGGCGAGCGCAGCGGACGCGGATCGGCGAGCGCGGCGAGCAGCACGCGCAGCTTGTCTTCCTCGGCGAGCGCCGCGTAGTCGGCCTCGACGCCTGCGCGAGCGAACAGTTCGGCGACCACGGCTTCGTGGATGTCGGAGCTCTGGCGCAGGTCGATGCTTGCGAGATGGAAGCCGAACACTTCGGCCGCGCGCACGAGCGGCGCGGGGCGCAGCGCGCGCAGCTTTACTTCCTGGGCGAGCGCCTCGTAGTCGGCCTCGTGGCCTGCGGGGGCGAACGGTGCGGCGACCACGGCTTCGTGGAGGGCTGGGCTCTGGCGCAGGTCGATGCTTGCGGGATGGGAGCCGAACACTGCGGCCGCGCGCACGAGCGGCGCGAGGCGCGGCGCGGCGAGCGACGTGCCGTGGTGGTCGTCGAGCGACGCGGTCAGCACCTTCAGGTCGGCGACGAACGCTTCGGAATCCGCATACGGTGTCGCGCGCACGGGCGCCGCGCCGCGGC
>NZ_JAAGPG010000841.1:0-2533 GCF_017104665.1 Burkholderia sp. Se-20378
CAAGCTCCCGATGCCCGCGCATCCGCGCGCGGTCGCCGCGGTCAGCGCGCGTTCGAGCCGGTCGGCCCGTGCGGCAAAGACGGCTTCGACGCCGTCGCCGCGCGCGATGCGCGCCTCGAATGCCATCCCCGTCACGGCGATGACGGGCAACGTGCCGGTGGATTGCGGCGCCACGCGTTACAGCCCGACCGTCACGCGCGTCGTGTTGTCGCGCTTCAGGTTGCGGTAGCGGGCAAGCGCCCACAGCGGGAAGAACTTGCGATAGCCGTGGTAGCGCAGGTAGAACACGCGCGGGAAGCCCGTCGCCGTGAAGCGCGCCTCGTCCCACAGGCCTTCTTCGTTCTGCTCGGCCATCAGGTAGTCGATGCCGCGCGCCACCGCCGGGTTGTTCACCTCGCCGGCAGCCATCAGGCCGAGCAGCGCCCACGCGGTTTGCGACGCGGTGCTCGGCGCCTGCTCGAAGCCGCGATAGTTGAGCTTGTAGCTGTCGCCGTCTTCGCCCCAGCCGCCGTCCTTGTTCTGGATCGACAGCAGCCACTGCGCGCCGCGCTTCATGCGCGGATCGTCGTGCGTCAGGCCGGCCGCGTTCAGCGAGCACAGTGCCGTCCACGTGCCGTACACGTAGTTCATCCCCCAGCGGCCATACCAGCTGCCGTCCGGTTCCTGTTCCTTGAGCATGTAGTCGAGTGCGCGACGGGCCGGCTCGCTGTTCAGCGGCGTCTCGCCGAGCTGCGACAGCATCGACAGGCAGCGGCCCGACACGTCGGCCGTCGGCGGATCGAGCAATGCGCCGTGATCCGAGAACGGGATGTTGTTCAGGTAGTACTGCGTGTTTTCCGGTTCGAACGCACCCCAGCCGCCGTCGCTGCTCTGCATCCCGACGACCCACTCGCGCGCACGCGCGATCGAATCGCGATACGCATCGTTCTGCTTGAGTTGCTGCGCGCGCTCCATCGCCACCGCGACCACCGCCGTATCGTCGACGTCAGGGTAGTGCGCGTTCGCGTACTGGAACGCCCAGCCGCCGGGCCGCACGTGCGGGCGGCGCGAGATCCAGTCGCCGCGCACGTCGAGGATCTGCAGCGGGCGCAGCCATTCGAGGCCGCGGATCGCGGCATCCTCGGCACGCGCGTCGCGCGTCTCGAGCAGCGCATTCGCGGCGAGCGACGTGTCCCACACCGGCGACAGGCAGGGCTGGCAATACGCTTCGTCCTCCTGCACGACGAGCAGCTTCTCGATCGACTTGCGCGCGATTGCGCGATTCGGATGATCTTCCGCGTACCCAAGCACGTCGTACATCATCACCGAGTTGGCCATCGCCGGATAGATCGCGCCGAGGCCGTCCTCGCCGTTCAGGCGCTCGTCGACGAACGACACGGCCTGGCGGATCGCGCGTTCGCGCGTGTAGTTCGGGAACAGGCCGTCGACCGCGCGCAGCGCATGGTCGACCACACGGAAGAACGCGAACCAGCCGGCGCTCTGGTGGCCCTGGCGCGGCAGCAGCCCGGCGTTGACGGGCGGATCGATGAACAGCTCGTCGATGCGCACGCCACGCGGGTTCTTCGCGAGCGGGCGCTTCGCGTTCAGCACGAGCAGCGGCACGATCACGGTACGCGCCCAGTACGACACCTTCGACAGGTGGAACGGGAACCACTGCGGCAGCAGCATGATTTCGACCGGCATCATCGGCACCGCGCGCCACGGAATCGCACCGTACAGCGCGAGCTGGATGCGCGTGAACACGTTCGACATCTCGGCGCCGCCCATCGCGTGGATGGCGCGGCGCGCACGCTGCATGTGCTCGGCGTTCTCGTCGTCGCCGATCACCTTCAGCGCGAAATACGCCTTCACGCTCGCGCTGATGTTCGGCGCGCCGTCGGTGAACAGCGGCCAGCCGCCGTCGGCCTGCTGGATGCGGCGCAGATACTTGCCGATCTTCTGTTCGAGCTCGAGGTTCGGCGTCTCGCCGAGATAGTGGACGAGCAGCACGTATTCGGCGGGAATCGTCGAATCGGCTTCGAGTTCGTAGACCCAGTGGCCATCCGCGTTCTGCGCGGCCAGCAGCGCCTCGGTCGCACGCGCGACGGCCGTATCGACGCCGGCCGGCACGGCGCCGGCGGACAGGGTAGCCATTTCGGTGAGATCGTTCATCGGTCCCTCGCTTATTGTGTCTGGAGCACGTCCGCGGCCAGTTGGCCGGAGCGGATCGCGCCCTCGATCGTGGCGGGCAAGCCGGTGGCAATCCAGTCACCCGCCAGCACAAGATTGGTCCAGCGCGTACGCACGGCCGGACGTTTCATTTCCTGCGACGGCACCGCCGCAAAGCCCGCGCGCGGCTCGACGACGAGCTGCCACGCGGGGATGGTTTCCGGGTTCGCGCCGGACACGCGCGCGACGTCTTCCCAGATGCGCCGCGCGAGCGCACAGCGCGGCGTGTCGAGCCAGCGGCCAGAACGGAAGAGCGCCGTGGCGGGAACGAGGGTGCGCAAGCGGTAAGGTTTAGGGAGTTGCCCGAATGTGTCACAAAACAACA
>NZ_JAAGPG010000842.1:0-237 GCF_017104665.1 Burkholderia sp. Se-20378
GCTGGGGTGTGCAGTGTGCGGAGACGGGTGGATGTGGCAGCGGGTGAGTGGGAGCAGTGAGAGGTGTGAGTGAGGATGACGGCGTGTGAGTGGGGGGAGTCACAAGAGAAATTTGAGCTGGAGGAGGGGTATGAGTTTCAGGAGGGAGAGAGATGAGGAGGTTAGGTGGGGGGGTGGTTGGGTGGTAGCAGCATGGTCGGGCGGAACGGGAGGCGGCGTGGGGGTGTTTTTTTTTTT
>NZ_JAAGPG010000843.1:0-2346 GCF_017104665.1 Burkholderia sp. Se-20378
TGGCCGCGCGTTCGAACGCGCGCATGTACGGCGCGAGCCGCTGCGCATCGCGCCGCTCGCGCGCATCGGTCTGCTGCCGGAAACGCTCGGTCAGCTCGCCGATGCAGCCCGTCGCGGCCGCGCTGTCGGGCAACCCCGGCGCCGGCCGGCCGAAGTAGTAGCCCTGCACGAAATCGGCCTCGCACGACAGCGCGATCTGCGCCTCGTGCTCGGTCTCGATGCCCTCGACGAGCACCAGCTTGCCGGCCTCGTGCAGCAGCGTCACGAGCCCGTGCAGGATCGCGGTGAGCCCGGTGCGGTGCGCCGCGTGCGACAGCATGATCCGGTCGAGCTTCACGATGTCCGGGTTCAGCTGCCAGATCCGCTCGAGATTCGAGTGACCCGCGCCGAAATCGTCGAGCGCGATCAGGAAGCCGTGCGTGCGGAATTCGCGCACGGCCTCGGCAAGCCGCTCGACGTCTTCCGCGCGCTGTTCGAGCACTTCGAGCACGATGCGGCGCGGCGGCATGCCGAGCCGCTTCAGGTTCGCGAGCAGCGCGGCCGCCTGGAACGGGTCGGTGAGCACGCCCGGATGCACGTTGAGGAACAGCCATTCGCGCTCGGCGCCGAGCAGCGCGAAGTTCTCGAGATGCAGCGCCTGCGCGAGCCGGTCGAGCTGCAGCAGCTCGCCCTGGCGCGCGGCTTCGCCGAACACGTCGAGCGGCGACACGGCGCGGTCGAGCGCATCGTGCGCGCGCAGCAGCGCCTCGTAGCCCACCGCACGCTGGTGCGACAGGCTGAATATCGGCTGGAACACGGTCGTGAGCGTCAGGTCGCGGTGCTGCGTCGCCAGACGTTCGAAGCCGGAACTCACCTCCCGCTCGAACCGGTACGGCGACGCGGCGGCCGGACGCTCCTGTTGCACGATCGTCATGCCCTTCTCCTGGTATTGCCTTCGAACGCGGCGCCCGACGAAGCGAGCGGCGCGTGCAATGTCATGGTTGGACCCTCGGTTGCCCGGTCGACGCCGGGCGGCTGCCCCACATCAAGCAAGCTCCGTGCAAGGCGCCGACAGCCCGTGCGCCGCGTGGCTCGCACCCGGTTGCCGCACCATCTCGGCGCATCTCCGACGCACCATTTCAGTGCGCGCGCACCGGCCTCTCGAACGCACCCGTCACGCTGTCACGCTACACTCCGTACGATCGTTTCATTCCCCGTATTCGCCGTATCGATGGAAATCGTCTTCACCGTCCTGATCCTGCTGCTGACCGTCGCGCTGTCCGGCGCCGTCACGCGCATCCTGCCGTTCCAATTGCCGCTGCCGCTGATGCAGATCGCGTTCGGCGCGATGCTCGCGTGGCCGAAGCTGAACCTGCACGTCGCGTTCGATCCCGAAATCTTCATGCTGCTGTTCATTCCGCCGCTGCTGTTCGCGGACGGCTGGCGGATTCCGAAGCGCGAGCTGTACCTGCAGCGCCGCGCGATCCTGATGCTCGCTTTCGGGCTCGTGTTCATGACGGTACTCGCAGTGGGCTACTTCGCGCACTGGCTGATACCCGAGTTGCCGCTGCCGATCGCGTTCGCGCTCGCGGCCGTGCTGTCGCCGACCGACGCGGTCGCGCTGTCCGGCATCGCCGGCAAGGGCCGGATCCCGCCGCAGCTGATGCACATCCTCGAAGGCGAGGCGCTGATGAACGACGCGTCGGGCCTCGTCGCGCTGAAATTCGCGATCGCGGCCGCGCTGACGGGCATGTTCTCGCTGCGCGACGCGTCGGTCACGTTCGTGATCGTCGCCGCCGGCGGGCTCGCGACCGGCGCGATCGTGTCGTGGGCGTTCAGCGCGCTGTCGACGCGCTTCCTGAATGCCGAGCAGGAAGGCGATCCGGCCCCCGGCATCGTGATGACGCTGCTCGTGCCGTTCGCGGCCTACCTGTTCGCCGAGCACCTCGACCTGTCGGGCGTGCTGGCGGCCGTGTCGGCCGGGATGATGATGAACTACACGAGCTTCTCGCGTAAAAGCACGGTCGCATCGCGCGTGCGCGCCGAAAGCACGTGGGCGATGATCGAGTTCGTGTTCAACGGCATGGTGTTCATCATGCTCGGGCTGCAGCTGCCGCACATCATCGGCCGCACGCTCGTCGACGCGCACCACACGAGCGACGCGCTCGTCGGCCGGATGGTCTTCAACGTCTGCGCGATGATGCTCGCGCTGTATGCGATCCGCTTCCTGTGGGTCTGGCTGCTGCGCTGGTTCGCGAGCCGTCGCGCCGCGCGCCAGGGCCTCACGGGCACGATGGCCGGCGTGCGCACGATCGCCGTGATGACGGTCGGCGGCGTGCGCGGCGCGGTCACGCTCGCCGGTGTGCT